>NZ_CAXUBY010000071.1:0-8986 GCF_964249515.1 Eubacterium sp. 3_1_31 | reverse complement strand
TTTTGTTCTCTTGTAAGTTTTGACATTTAAAAATGAACCCCTTTCATTTGATTGTCCAAACTTTGGGGTTCATTTCACTGTGTTGGAACTCTTTAAAGAATCAAAGATTAATTGAATAAGGTGAGTATTACTTTCCTACATTGGAAGTAATCACAATATTATGCATTCGCTCATTATTGTAAGCCGTTAGATATTTACGATCTTGTTTCATCAAGGTATCAATTGTCACAAATTGAAAACCTTGTGCATCCAATTCTTTTAACACCTTTTTAACACCTTCTACAGTCTCTTTATGAATATCGTGCATTAAGACAACTTCATAACCAACGGAAGCCCCTTTTTTAATAATACTTGTCATCATTTCCGGATTATGATTTTGCCAATCCAAGGAATCAATATCCCAACCAACCATATCTAAACCACATACGGAATCCAATGTATTACCAATTGCTCCATAAGGCGGACGGAAATAGCGAGGCTCAAAGCCGGTCGCTTTAAAGATGACATCATTTGGTTTATAAACTTCTTCACTTACTTGTTTTTTGGTTAACGTATTTGTTACAGCGATACCTTGTGAATGATCCCAAGAATGGTTACCAACTTCATGTCCGCGTTTATATACTTCTTTTACTAAATCTGGATTCAGATCCGCATTTTGTCCTAACATGAAGAAAGTTGCTCGTCCACCATATTTTTCAAATTCATCCATAATCGCTTTCGTATTTTCACTAGCCGGTCCATCATCAAAGGTAAAGGCAATTAATTTCTTTCCTTCTTTCACAGCCGGCTGCGCAGCTGGGATGATAGGATCTTTCATATAATAAGAAGGAATTTTAGCATTTGTCAAAGCTATGTATGGTTTATGATCTTCATAAACAACATCTAATGTTTTTGATGCATTTGCGTCAAAATAGAAGGAGACTTTCTTATCCTGCAAAATGAAGCTGTTCAAATTTGCAATTTTTATCTGATCTTCTTTAAAACCATTTTCTTTTGCCAGTTTTTTCAGCATCACAATATAATCACGGCGTAAAACATCTTTTACATCCATTAATTTTTTACGCTTAATATCGTAATTATAAGATACGTCTTCTTTCTTTAAGACTTTATCATTTTCATCTTTAATAACTTGATGGAAAGTTAATGTGATATAACTGTCATATAGCAGTTTACTGTCATAATCCACCATAATATATTGCATGCCGCTATGCTTTTTATCTACTTTTACATGTTTTTTCCGATAGTTAGCGACAAGATCATTCATCACTTTTTCTTGATATTCAGGATAATGTACAGATAGATAATAAACATCTTCTTCCTTCTGACTATCATGTTGCAATTCCCCATATAATTTAGTCTTTTCGTTATAAGCATCATATTTTTCATATGGATTGGTTGCTAACATCTTGATCCCCACAAAGATTCCAGCCACAATAACGATGATCCCGGCCATAATAATTGCCAAACGATCCCATCGTATGTGACTTCTTCTGCTTTTTTTATATTGTGTCATGTAAATCCTCCTGTACCCTATAGTTTTTCATATTTTCTTCATTATATCAGACATTTGTCGAATTAGGTAAAATTCTGACTGACTATTTTTGCATTCATATTGGCATGAAAAAGCTTTTTTGCATGTTGTTGTCTTAATAGAAATGTAAGAAAAGACATCTTTATTATGACATATATTTTTATAATTTTCTCTTAACTTTTCTTAAACATTTTAACATCAATTTATAATTGAAGACGAGTGCAACTAAATAAAGGCTATCAAACAACATACGGTTACAGCCATAAGATAGGTTCATTTATTATAACATGGGCAAAACTTTAGACATATGTATAATTTTCATACATACTAGCATTATAAAAATAGGAGGATTTCATATGAATGAGAAAAGTTTATATAAATTAAGTTGTGGTTTGTATATTATATCTAGCAGCTATGAAGATAAAATAAGCGGTTGTGTGGCAAATACATTGCAACAGGTGACTTCATCACCGATACAACTTAGCATTACCTTAAATAAAGAAAACTATACCGAGCAGCTTATCGAAAAAAGCGGTAAATTTAATGCGGTTGTCGTGAGTCAAAACATTGACATGGATGTAATTCGTCGTTTTGGGTTTCAATCCGGAAAGGATATCGATAAGTATGAGGGGATAACTCATCGGGAAGATAGGCAACAAATTCCATATGTCAGTGAACATACCTGTGCTTACTATACTTGCAAAGTCGTATCCCACCTGGATGTGGGAAGTCATGTAATCTTTGTTGGTGAGGTTGTTGATATGGAGGTCTTAAGCGAGGAAGAAGTCATGACCTATGCGTATTATCATCAGGTAAAAAATGGAACGACACCAAAGAAAGCATCCAGTTATCAAGAACAAACAGAAAAACATGGCTGGCGCTGTAGTATTTGCGGCTATCTTTATGAAGGAGAAGTATTGCCACAGGATTATATTTGTCCAATCTGTGGAGCACCGGCAGCGGTCTTTGAAAAAATCTAGACAAGGGAAACAGGAGTGTGTAGGAGGCATAACGCTCCTGTTTTTTCTAAGCTGTTTTCTGTATGCGATACATGGTACAATAAAAGAAAATAAACGACAGATAAAAAGGATGAAACTGCTTGCCCTCCTGTGCAGGGGAGGTGTTACAGTAGAGAGGAAGGGAGGTCTATCATGTATAAAATCAGCGAATTTTCTAATATCACACAACTCAGCATAAAAGCTTTACGTTATTATGATGAGGAAGGACTATTAGTACCAAGTCAACGCAATGAGCAACAACACCGCTTATATAGCGATAAGGATTATGAAACAGCCAGACGAATTAGCATGCTGCGAGAATTTCATTTTTCTATTCAGGAAATGAAGGATGTTTTACAAAACTGTGAGAATGATGAGGACATCTGTTATTATCTTCAGGAAAAGATGGCATTGATCAAGAAAAATATTTTGGAAGAAAAAGCCTGTATGAAAGCGATGGATAGCTATCTAAAAGAACGCGATTTCACGAAGCAGGCCAATGCCCTCTACCAGATTCAAGAAGAAATATGCGAAAAGATTCAGTATGCCGCTATCCCTTTTCAAGGCAGTTATGATAAAATCAAAACTTATGTCCAACGCTTGTATAAAGAGTTAAAAGGAAATACAAAAGGTGCTATCTTTCAAATATATTTTGAGGAGGCTTATGATGAAATGATGGCAAGCAGAGTGTGTGTAGCTTTAAAGAAAGAGATAAAAACAGTTCCTAATGATTTTTTTATTGGGCAGATTCAGGCACGGCCAGTTCTCTCTTTATATCATATTGGCAGCTATGAAACGCTGCACATCGGCTATAAAGCCTTACTGGATTATGCGCAAGAACATCATTTGCATCTGCAATTGCCATATTGGCAGCATTATGAAAAAGGGCCGGGTATCGTGTTAAAGGGAAATCCGGATAAATATGTAACAAAGATCATTGTGCCATATGAAAGGGGATGAAAGAATGTTAGTAGCAGGAAAGGAAAGTGAAGAGGAAACTGTAAAAGTGGTTAAAGGAGATCATGAAAAACGGTTGGAAGATGGAAGAGAAAGGATATCAGAAGATGGCAAGGGAAGAATGTCAGAAAATAAAAAGGAAAGCATATCGGAAGATGGAGTAGAAAGAAGAGTAGAGGAGTTAAAAAGAGAATTAGCCAAAAAAGATGCAGTCGCAACTTATCGGTGTTTGCAAAATGATCCTATAGTGTTAAAAGATTTGTGCGACATCATGGAATATGATCCATCTGCTTTAAAATACCAAGCGCAAAAAGTAGTCATGGAATTTGCCAAACATCAGCCCTTGGCAGTCTTTGCATACCATGATCAATGCAAAAGGTTATTGCACCATGAAAATGCTTTTTTGCGTTATGGGATGGTTTCCATCATTGCCATGCTGATGCAGGTGGGAAATCAGGAAATGGCTTCTTCTTTTCGGGAATGCTATATGGAAAATCTAATGACACAGGAGATCGCTGCTTTTGGAAATACAATCAAGGGGATGCCGGCCTTGTTGCAATGGTTTCCCGAAGAGGAAAAGAAGCTTCTTATGTGTGCGCAAAACATTAATAATCATGTATTTTATCATCATGGACAAGTATCGATACCATGTCAAATGGCCGCTAGACGTCAAATATTAGGATTTTTAAAGGATTGGTTTCGTAAAAGTGCTTATCCTAAGGAGTGGAAAGATTTTATTAATGAATGTGCTATGTGTCAGGAGAATAAGGTACAAAAAGCAGCCAAACAAGTCATGCGAATGTTAAATAAAAAAGTGGTAAAAGAATGATTCATGTCGTGATAACCAATATAACAACAGATGAAGGAGGAGGTTTCTCAATGATAACATCACCTTTAGCAAAGGTTTATGAGGCGTATAGTGCAGTTGCGGATGGCAGAGTAGAAATGAAAGAGGATGAAGCGTATGTAATTTCCAGTGATCATACGAAAAAGTATACGGTACGCTTTTTAGAAAATACCTATTCTTCGAATGATAATGCGACTATTTGGCAGCATTATGCAGGCTATCCAATCATAGCGGTCGTGTTGATGCAAGGAAAGGTAGCGATAAGAAAAGAAATCTTATCATATTTTAAGGATGTAAATTGGAAACTGCTGAATACAAAGTATAATAATAATTATCAAGAGGCGATTGCAGCATTCTTCAAGGAAAAACAGATTCATGAAGATACACAAAATATGATTAAGCAGGTAATGGAAGAAACGTACGAAGAATTCTGCGAACTTTCCTTTGTGATTAAAGGAAATCGCGCAAAAAAGATTATGATAGAAGATGGTGTTTAAAGGTACTATGGAAAATGATTACCACCTATATCTGTGTAAAGATACTATGATAAGTGTAGTTTGCGTAAAAGTGTTGAAGTCAAACATAGGATTTCAGCACTTTTCTTTACGGAAAAGGCGTGCATGAGAGAAGATGTAAGATTTTCTAATAGAAATTACAATCCAATCGTGCAACCGTTTACAGATTATGGTAAACTGTTTATGAAGAAAAGAAGGAGAAAATGAATATGAAACAAGACATGATTGTAATTCTAGATTTGGGCAGCAGTGAAAACACTAGATTAGCTCGTGAAATTCGTGAATTAGGTGTGTATAGTGAAATTTATCCACATGATATCACGAAGGAAGAACTGGTAAAATTGCCAAATGTGAAGGGTATTATCATTAATGGTGGACCTAATCATATCGTAGACGGTGAACGTATTGATGTTGATGCGCATGTTTATGCACACGGTTATTCGGTAATGGCAGTTGCACATGAATTGGCAACATGTGAGGATGTATTGGATGCATGGAGTGAGGATAAGGAAGAGCGTCTTGCTGTTTTAAAGAAGTTTGTATTTGATGATTGTAAATGTGAAACAAATTGGAATATGAAAAACTTTATCGCGGATCAAGTAGAGTTGATTCGTGAACAGGTAAAGGATAAAAAAGTATTACTGGCATTATCTGGTGGTGTGGATAGTTCCGTTGTGGCAGCTTTATTGATTAAAGCAATTGGTAAACAATTAGTATGTGTACACGTAAACCATGGCTTGATGCGCAAAGGTGAGTCAGAAAGTGTTGTGGAAGTGTTTAAAAATCAATTGGATGCGAATCTGATTTATGTTGATGCGAGTGAAAGATTCTTAGGAAAATTGGAAAATGTTGCGGATCCTGAAAAGAAACGTAAGATTATCGGCACGGAATTTATTCGTGTATTTGAAGAAGAGGCAAGAAAGCTGGAGGGTATTGATTACCTAGCACAGGGTACTATTTATCCAGATATTGTCGAAAGTGGTACAAAAACGGCAAAAATGGTTAAATCTCATCATAATGTTGGAGGATTGCCTGAAGATCTTGGGTTTGCGTTAGTGGAGCCATTGCGTCAGCTGTTTAAGGATGAGGTACGTGCATGTGGTCTTGAATTGGGGTTACCGGATGAGATGGTATTCCGTCAGCCGTTCCCTGGCCCAGGTTTGGGTGTGCGTTGTTTAGGAGCTATTACGAAGGAGCGCTTAGAGGCAGTGCGTGAGGCGGATGCGATCTTGCGTGAGGAATTCCATAATGCAGGATTGGATAAAAAGGTTTGGCAGTATTTCACAGTTGTTCCTGATTTTAAATCTGTAGGTGTACGTGATAATGCGAGATGTTTTGAATATCCTGTGATTTTACGTGCGGTGAATACGGTGGATGCCATGACGGCGACGATTGAGCAGATTGACTGGCCGGTATTGTTGAAGATAACGGATCGTATCTTGAAGGAAGTTAAGAATGTGAATCGTGTTTGTTATGACCTGTCACCAAAACCTACGGCGACCATTGAGTGGGAATAAATTTAACTATTTAATAAGTTGGTGCGAATGGGAAGCATACATAAAAAAGCTAAGAGATTCGCACCAATTTTTTTGTATCATATGTTGTAATTTATAGAAAATAATTGAAGAAGTATTAAGAAAGTATATAAAATTTATACATTTCTTCTTTAAATGGTATGTTTTACATGAAGATTTGCGTCGTACCTCTTATGAGGTACGTGAGTTGAAATGCAAGCAATAGATTGGAGTGATGAAGATGAATGTCGTACCTCTTATGAGGTACGTGAGTTGAAATGCTCATAACCCTGTCGACGAGTCCTGAATGCCAGTCGTACCTCTTATGAGGTACGCGAGTTGAAATATCGCTAGAGTTTGTTCCACCTTTTATCTTTAGTCCTGTCGTACCTCTTATGAGGTACGTGAGTTGAAATAACCTTTACTTTTGCTTTAGCAGGAGTTTTTAGCTCGTCGTACTTCTTATGAGGTACGTGAGTTGAAATGATTTAACGAACATCATAAACCAAATGAACAAGTGTCGTACCTCTTATGAGGTACGTGAGTTGAAATGATACCTTTCTGCAGCAGGTAGATGATCTACAGGTCGTACCTCTTATGAGGTACGTGAGTTGAAATGACCATTTTTTGAAATAATCTTCCAGTACGCTGATGTCGTACCTCTTATGAGGTACGTGAGTTGAAATGAAGTAAATAAAGCAGATGAAGTTATCAGCGAAGGTCGCATCTTGTAAGAAGCGTGAGTTGAAATGATAAAGTATTCGATAGAGCACTCTATGAGAAACGCCGCATTCGCGAGATGTGTGAGTTGAAATTGAATCGTACATAATTATTTGTCAAAGTGTCGCATCTTATGAGGTACGTGAGTTGAAATGTTGCATTTGGATTCATGTAAGTTATAACATTTATACAAATGTATAATTTCCTCTTCATTAAGATTTTTAAGGATTAGTAACACCATCGGCATGCACATGAATCCAAACACACCAAATAATTTACCACCTGCATACATACATAACAGCATTAACAAAGGATGCAGTCCTAACTGCTTTCCCATTAATTTAGGTTCTACTATATTACGTATTAAAGTAATAATTAAATATAATATTAATAATCCTATGGCTAGTTTATGTTGTCCTTGAACATAAGAAAACAGAATCCATGGTATCATAATACCGCCGGTACCTAATATTGGAAGTACATCAAAAATCGTTATGCCTAAGGCTATTAGCCAGGCTTTTTTTATATCTAAAATAGAAAGACCTATGACTAATTCAAAGAATGTTAATAGCATTAATTTGATTGTAGCTATAAACATGTTTAAAAAGGTATGAGTGGCAAAATAACGTATAGATAATATGATTTTTTGTGTTTCTGGTGAGAACTGTTGAAAAAAGAAATTAGAAAGGTTATGGTAATCAGAAGTAAAAAAGAAGCTGGAAAATATGGCTATAAAAAAGGTTAAAAGGAATTTAGGTACTGAAGATAGTAAATTACTTAATATGCTTAGAATGTTTTGCGATAAGTCGGTAACAAATCCTGAAAGAAAATTTTGTAGTCCTTCCCAAATGGATGTGATGGCACTTGATATCGCCCCATCATAATCCTTCCAAACTACTTGGACATGAGAGAAAGAATCTTGAAGAAAAGGTTCCATCGTGTTTTGATACCATTCGGGTATTTTAACAAGCACATCTTGCGTCCAAAAGTATATCTTCATACCGCAATAACTTAATATAACACCTAATAATGCATAAAAAAATAAAATGATGACAATGCTCCAAAACTTTTCATGTCCCTTTGTAATCCTGACAAAAATACGGATAATGGGACGTAACATAAAGGCTATGAAAAAACCAAGAATGAATGGTAAAAGGTAGGGAATGATATATTGAAAAAAGACATAAAAAAGGAGCATTAGAATGGAAAAATACAGAAAACGAATGATAAAGGCTCGTTGTTTTTCTGTATCCATTCTGCACCCTCCTTTATGAATGATTCATTTTATGAAACATAGAGAAATAGGTTTTCATATAAAGCAGGAACGAAATCAGTAAGAATATGGCTGTAATGAGTAAAAGGATATCTGAGTATATAGTGTTTTTAATTGGCAACAAGAGCAGTAGAAACATTGTAACATAGAAAACTGCCGTCGATACCTTACCAAACCACTGCGCACCGTTCATATAACCGCCTTTTTTTCTCATATACAGCCAACATAAGAACATACTGGTTTCTTTGACCATGAATAACAGAAACACCCATTTCATATGCTGAATCTTGAATAGCAGTACAAATACAATAGCGAACTGCAGAAGTTTATCTGCAAAAGGATCTAACATTTTACCTACTTCACTTATTGCATTCGTATGTCTTGCGATATAGCCATCTAAGAAATCAGTAAAACCACATGCTAGGATAAGAATAGCTGCGATCAGTTGTTCATCCTGCATATAATAATATATGAAAATAGGTACTAGAATTATGCGTAGCATAGTAAGTAAATTTGGTATGGTACAAATATCTGATTTTTTTATATACATGATATTCTTGTATTATTTAATTACCCAAGAAACAGGTAATTAAATAATATCTTCCTTTCTTGGGAATTCATTAAGCTATAT
>NZ_CAXUBY010000070.1:0-9252 GCF_964249515.1 Eubacterium sp. 3_1_31 | reverse complement strand
ACAGTTTTCACCTTTCGGTTAGGCAGGTGGTTTCCCGTGTTATCTTACGGGGTAGTGCCTTTTTTTTTTTTTTTTTTTCTGTCCCCCTTTCTTTAATCTACTTCTAACTTTCGTCCCTCTGGACGCACGATACCGACGTGTGTTACATACGTTCCAGCATTATAAGTGGAATGGAAGAACACCAAGTCGCCAGCTTTCGCCTGTGACAGCGGCAAATGCTGGGTAGCGTCATACTGCGTCTGTGCGGTACGGGGCAGGCTGATACCAGCCTTTCCATAGCACCACTGAACCAGACCGCTGCAATCAAAGGACGTGTTAGGGTTGCTGCCGCCATAGACGTACTTCCAGCCTTGATACTTCAATGCTTCATTAAAGATTGCCTGTGCGGTAGCGTCGCTGAAACTGGGAATAGCCAGATACTGCTTGACGAGCCGCACATAGAACATATTCCCGTACTTATAACGCCAGCCGCCATTTTCCTTAATGGAAATCTCGTTTTTATAGGTGACTTTCACGCCGCCCGATTTTTCTTTCGCAAAGCTGACCGCCAGCTCATAGGTATACTTTTTCCCGTGTCCAGCCACATAGTCGATAAAGCCGCCGCCATAGTTATAGGCTTGTACCACCGTGTCTATGTCGCAGCCTTTTGATTCTGCGGATTTTAACAGTTCCGAGAAATACTTGCACCCCTGTTTGATGGATTCCTCTGTGGAAAGGGAATTGGGAGGCAGACCCATTGATTCAGACGACTGCATAACGTCCTCTGCTGTGCCGCCAGATTCCACCTGCATGATAGCGAGCAGATAATTCACATAGTCCTCAATTCCGTATTCTTTTGCATACTTTTCTACCATTGGCTGATGTTTCAGCACTTCTTCAGAAAGGTTCAGTCCAGAAAAATCAAAGTGGGAAGTGCTGCTTTCTTCATCATCTGCGGTAACGATAAACAGGAACAGCAGCAAGGAAATTATCACCGAGAAAACACCTCCGAACAAAACGAAGTGCCTTAGTTTCATCTCTTGCCGCCTTTCCTGCTGGTCGTCTTATTTACGGTTGTCTTATTTTTCTGTTTCTTCTGTACGCTTTGCGCCTGTTTGTGACGCTGCACCGTCTGTCGTTGGGTATCGGCGGCAGCCTGCGAAGTCTGCTGTCTGACAGGTGCAGTGGATTCTCTGACCGCCTGTGTCCTTACCTCCTGTACCCTTGTAACAGGCTCTTTGGATTTTACAGGCGGCTGTTCCTTTGTAGTGGCGGCAGGGCGTTCCTTGATGGCCTGCGCCCCTTTGGAAACCGCTGCCTGCGGTGCTGCTTTCGCAGACACAGGCGTTGTCATTGGTCGCTCATGTAATGGGGCAGCTCCTTTTGTCGCTGATCCATTGGACTGTTTCGCTTTATCCATTGCCATGCGTTTCTGTGCAATGGTCTGCCTGTGTTTCTCCTGTTTATCCGCACGCCCCTGTTTTCTGGTCGCTTTTTCCTCCACAATGCCACGCTTGAAGTCAGATACGTTTTCCTGTATCTGGTTCACGCCGCTATGTAACGCATACTGTACCTGTGTCGGCATATCCTTGACCTGCTGACCGACGGATTTTGCCTTGTCTTTCATGCGCTCCTTACCATCAAGCACCGCTCCGACTTTTGCGCCGGCACGTTTCCCAAAGCTGGACGTATCGGCGGAAGTGTCATGGTTTGGTCTGGAATGACCGCTGCCTGCTGGTTTTGCGTTGTCCGTCTTACGGGATTGCGATACTGCCGCTGCGCCCACAAGACCGCCTGCCGCACCAGCAGCAACCGTTCTGCCGATTTTTCTCTCCAAGCGTCTTGCCCCACGGTTTAGGAACAGATAGGGGCGGCGCATGATACGTCGGCTCACCTGCTGGGTGTCGGAAGATTGCAGGCTGAACATTGCCATCAAATCACCCAGCTTAAAGTAGATTCCTGCAAAGGTGACTATCTGCAAAAATGCGACCATGAAAAACGGATAGCCAGAGGAAATGGAGTAGAACATGGTGGAAATGCTGAAAGCGGTAGTGATAATCAGAGAGATTCCTGCCCTCATCATAATGGTGTTGAACAGTTTCGTGACCGCCTTTTTTGCCATGCCCTCATAGGTCGGTATCATGGACAGGATAAAGCTGACGGGCAGGAACATGGCGTAGATGATAAAAAGCACCTGCGAGAAAATCATCATGCCCGTAAGCAGGAACACAAAGACCGAGATACCGATATTGAAGATGAACAAGAATACTACCATGCCTAAACGTGTCATAGTCTTTGTGACGCTTAAGTTGTCGTTGTCCTTATCCTCGATTTCCTCAATCACAATGTCCTCTCTGTCGTCCGTGTCGGGGCTTTCCGACAGCAGGCTTTCCACACGGTCAGAGCCTAGCTCGTCCATGTCCGATTCCCCATACTGCAATAACAGCCACGGTTGCTTTACCTGTATGGAAAACAGGCTGTCACGAATCAAATCCACGCTGTCCTTTCCCTTGCTGCTGGAATCGGGCAGCACGATTTTTGTTCCAAGTGATAAAGCCGAGCTGCTGATGTCCGAAGAAAAATCATTGATTTTGCTGATATAGTCTGGGGCATAGGCGATAAAAGACGCTGACAGGAGAAAGACCACAAGGAAATTGACGACCCCATGAACCGCCTTTGTGGTTTCCCTTTTGATAAGTCCTGTGTAGGCGATATAGATACCCATTACCAGAATGAGGATAAGCAGGAATCCCACATAAAATCCCTCGCTGGAAAAGCCGCTTTTTGTCACGCCTGCCAAAGTCTGAATGTTCTTCCCGATAGAGTTTGCGGTATCAGAGATAAAGTCCAGCTTGTAAGCCTCCTGCACCACATAGCCTGTGGCATTGGAGATATAAAGGCTCACTGTCCAGATAAAGTTGGTGATGGCGTACAAGCCATACTGAATACTTTTCCCGATACCGTCCAGCCAGTTCCAGGGCAGCCAATCCCATGAACTGTCAACGTAAAAATCAAGCTGGTAGTTCTCCAGCGGATATTTGGAGTAGGCGTTAGCGTCATTGACCGTAGTATCTACCAGACCAGCCGCATGAGCCACCGTACCTGTGATGGAAAGGAATACCAGCACGCCGAAGACAGCCAGCAGAGCGTACCGAAGAATCTTAGGATTTTTCGTTTCCTCATAGGCTTCACCTCGATTCTTCCGTATGTATCGGCGGTCTGGTGTCAAAGGCTGCGAACAGGTCAGCGAATACAGGGTGTATCTGGATAACGCCCACACGCCCGTATAAATCTTGAAACAGGCATTGCCCGTTTTCCAAATCCCTAAGGCGTTTCTGGTTGCCCTCGTCCTCCTTATCCACCCCGAAAAATTCAAGGGTATTCTTGATTTCCTTTATATCGGTGCTGCGAAAGGCAAATTTCAAGCCGATATTGTTCTTCATCTTCTCGTCGTCCACGTCGCCAGAGTTCTGCGTCACAAAATAGACAGCGGCGTTCATGGAACGACCAGCACGAATCAGCTTGTTGGAAAGAGCTTTGCCCTGTGCCACCTGTAAGAACGTCCATGCCTCGTCCAAGTCCACCATCTTGAAAATTCCCCTGTCGGAATGGATAAAGTCAAGGGCAAAGGTGCTTATGACAATCAGCATTGCCACGGAGAGTAGCTCCATTGTGGTGTATTCTTCAAACCTTGTGTCCTTATCGGGCAGCACAAGGTCTGCCACCTGTATGATGTTGAGCTGCCTGTCTAAGCTGATGGACTGCTCCACATTCCCGTCCGAGAACAAGAGGTGTGCAAAGTCATAGTCCGTCATGCTTTCGATATGGTCTGCGATATTCTCTGCCACTGGTGAACCGTCTTTTTGCAATTCCTCAATGACACGCAGCAAGCCACGCTGTCTGCCCTGTGTCACGGAACGGATAGCACGACGCAGGACGGGGAACTTTTCACCGTCACGGGAAGAAATGCCTGTAAGGAATGTCAGTATGTCAATCGCTAGGCTTTCAGCGTCCTTTTTGCGGCGCATAATCACATAGGGGTCAAGAAGTCCTTTGTTCTTGTCCTCACTGGTAAGGTTGACTATCTTGATTTCATGTGCAATGTCGGGTAAGGTTTCCTGCCAGTTGCCACGCTCTGATTTAGGGTCTACAATGACCGCTTTCCCTCCAAACAGCACCGCATAATAGATAATCAGATTGTTGCAGAATGACTTGCCGCCGCCAAGCGAACCGAGGAAAGCGGCTGCCAGCGCATTTGTCACCGAGCCTTTTACGCCCTGTGCGGCAAGGCTGGGTTTTAGGTACACGTTTTTTCCAGTGTCAAGGTTATAGCCGATATAGATTCCGTCCGTTTCCCCAAGCTGCTGCGTTGCGCCAAATCCAAGTCCAGCGAGGAAATCCGAAGTGACGTACTGGATATAGTCATTGATGTAACGCCTGCTTGCTGGGATAAATTCACCATGCAGCCCCAGCATATCCCCGAATGGGCGAACCAGTTTTACGTTGAGGTCGTCGTAGAAGTCCTTGACTTCATCACAGCGGCGTTTCAGTTCTTCCAGAGAATCCGCTGCCACACGGATAACATAGGACAGCTTATACATGGATTCCTTTGACTGGTCTAAGCTGGTTTCCAGCTCATTGACCGAATCGAGGGCGTCCATGACGTTACTTCCCGTTTCGTTGTTGGATTCCCACGCATGGTTGTCTAAATCCTTTAGTTCTTTCTTTTTGTTGCGAACTGTTGTCAGAGCCTTTTTGTTGGTGACGATTTCCACATTCATGGAAGTGGAAACAGGGAACGTAAATTGCTGCTGCTGGTAATAGAAGATTTCCGAAGACGGGAAGTCCAGCTCACCTACGATATTGTTAATCGTGAAGTAGGCAACATACGTTGTCTGATCTTCACGCTTTATCTTTAGGTATCGCTGGTTTTCTTCAATCAGACAGCGTGTGGGGCGGATAAGGTCATAACGCTTTACCAGCGTTTCACGTTTTCGCTTTCTTACGGGCAGTTCATAGGAATAATCATTGTAGGCAACGCCTGTATTCCCGTAGATATGCTCCAAGAGGTAGCCGAAGTCGTTCTTATCCAGCCTGCGGAACTGAAAGCGGCGTGAGAGTTTGCTCTCCAGCAGCTTTTCCATCTTCATAAAACGGTTAATCTCATCATTACTCATGGAAACAAAGTCGCCCATGAGCTTGTGGTTGACTTCATAGAGAAAATCAGCAAAGGTCATAGCCGCTGACTTCCTCATGCTCTTTAGGTTGATTTCTTCCTCATTCACCAGCAGCTTGAATCCAAGAAAAAAGCGGTAGTCAATCTGATTTTCCCCAATCATCTCCACCAACGCTTCTGTCTGTTCATCTATCTTTGCACAGGCAACGTCACGAAGTCGCCCTGTGATTCCTTTTTTGGAACGCTCCTGCACCGCACGCAGGCTGTCCTCCGTGGCAATCTGCAAGGCATGGATTTTTCCGTCACGGTTCTGTGCGATAAGCTGTCGGAAGTTGTCATGCACCATATATTTTTCCTCTGGTGAGAGGAACGAGTAATTGTAAGGTGTCAGTTCATAGTAGGCAAAGCACTCACCGTCATGGTTGAACACCAGATTGTTTTCAATATACTTAATCGGGAACATATATCACACTCCTAACTGTCGTAATCACGGGATTGAATGTTTCTTTTTTCAGACGAACCGCCTTTCCAGCATAAGTCACTTTTGGTCGCAGCAGAAAGCTGACGCAGGACTTTAGAAATCCAAAAGGCTTTTTCCCGTCAAAGGTCTTTTGCGACACGAACCAAGTAAAAGCCACAGGGATTCCAAAGTATTTGAGGAACGCACCGTCAATCAGGGAAAAGGGCGGCAGCTCCCCAAAAAGAATCACCACGAACAGCGATACCACGAACCATGCCATCTGGCTGAACGTGAGGGGGAACGGGAGCTGAAAGTCGTTGATAGCGTAAATGACTTTCTCCACGCTCCATATGCTTGTATAGCTTTTGATTTTCTTCAATGTTCACAGCTCCTTTCGTTTCTAAATGGAAACAGCAGCCTGTTTTCACAAGCTGCTGCATAAAAAATGCCAGTGTTTCCACTGGTCGTTATTCTGGTATTATTTAATAAGGGCACTCAAATACGCCATGATTGGTAATGACAAAACGACTCTCTAAATCAAGGTCACGCCCATAGGATTCATAGTCTATGTAATTTCTTAACCTGTCTGGTATTTCCCCAAGACTTTGACATTCATCTATAAAATAATAGGCAACGTCTGTCATGCTGTTGCAGTGGGGATAGTGGATAATCTCGTCGGCGTGTTCGCAAAGTTCCTCCAAGCTGCTGTAACAGCATAACAGTTCAGAAAGCTCGTCCTGTATATCCTCTGGTAAATCCTCCACCATCTCACACAGGCGGTTGACTTCCTCAATCGGCGTGTATTCGTCAATCTCAAAGGGCAGCTCATAATCATGGATAGCGTATTCTTCGTAAAATTCATTCAAGCCGATACGCTCCGCCATCTCGTCATAATCGACGGGCGGCGTAAACCATGCGCCCACAAGCTCGCCCTCGTTGTATTTCCCAAGATTGGCGATATAGATTCGCATTTCTTCTATATCACATCACCCCCTTTACTGATAACGGAATACGCCGCTGGGTGTAAACAGGTATCTGTCCTGCATTTCCAGCTCGTTTCCGTAGGAACGGTAATCAATGTGCTTTTGCAGTTCATGGGGAATCTCACCGAAGATACATTCCTCACAGATAAGGTATTCTGCCAGTGCCGCACCGTCAGCCACATCATAATAGCGTATCTCGTCCTTGTGGTCGATAAATTCATCAAACCCGTAAAACCATCTCTGTATGATGGATTTCATTTCATTGCCGATAGGCGTGCCCTCCATTTCCTGTACCATGCGGCATTTTGCGTTGATTTCCCACAGGGGCATTTCACTGTGTACTTCAAAAGGCAGCTCATAATCGGCTATTTCCAGCTGTTCTTCATTCTCCACGCCCAGTCTTTCTTTCACTTCCTCCAAATCCACAGGGCAGTTGAACCAGCCGCCAGCATACCCCTCGACCTCGTCGTCACGGTAAGGCTGGGTATTGTTTAAAAGATAGATTCGCATTTCATACAAGGTTTCTCACTTCCTTTCCTGTTTTCCAATATTCCCATTATGACAGCATAATCTACACCGAATACATAATGGCAGAATTTTTCCAGTTGTTCCTCTGGATAGGCAAGCGGCGATTGCTGCTTGATGGTTTCCCATACCTCACGTTTGCGGTAGGGCAGGTCGGAAATATATTTGCAGCCGACCCAGTCTTTCATATCCTCGAAAATATCTGTTTTCATGTTGTCCTCCTGTCTTAAAATTTTGCATGAAAAAAGCAGCAAACCGTTAAGATTTACTGCTTTTTCTTAAATGAGATGGTAACATTTGATTAAGTTCTTCGTTTGTAAAAAATTGTTCTTCTTCCTTTTTTAATGCTTCTTGAGTTTTTCTGTAACTCTTGGAGTTAGTCTTGGGTGTCTTTTTATATATTTCATATGTTTCTTGTAGTAAAACATCTCTAGCAGACATTATATCAGCATTATTTAATATATCGAAATCAGTCATAAGGGAAACATATTTTTCTCTAATAAGCCACAATTCATCTGCTGCCAAAATATGTTGTTTAATTTCATTTTCTATATTAAAATTTTTAAAAAACAGATTAAAAGCCAGTGAAATTGTCGAGAAAAAACCTGCTACTACTGTATAAATACTTTGGTTCGTAATAATTGCCCCTAGAAATCCTCCAGTTGAAAGAGCCGATAATATAATTTGACAATATTTTATTCCTCGGAGATTTGTTTCTAAAGAATTTACTTGCTTTAAATGGCTGGTATAGGTGTAAACAACCCTACCATAACTTTCTTTTAGTTGTATTAATAAATTTTCTCTATATTGGGAATTTTGTTCCATAAATTTCCCTCCATTTGTTGTGCCAAGTATATGAATATCCCTTGTCATATGCGTCAATAGCCGCTAGCGCTAACTCATAAGCTTTTTTTGATTCACTTTTGAAAGAATATTTTTTAGTGATATGCTTATTATCACCAAATTTTACCCAATATTCTTTATCAGCATTTTCATAAAGATATTTAAAGAAATCTCTAGATAACCAATCATAATAAGAATATGATTTATCAGCATATTCATAATTCTGCATAAATCGGTATGCAATAGTATCAATTAAAATTCCACTCATAAGCACCGTCATATTTGAGTTCCAAGCACGTGCCATACGACATAAACGTTTTAAATTGTTATTGGAAAGGGAATTTCTTCCGTTGAAATAATTCATTTCTTCCTTAGGATTCATATATTTCCAACTTCCTCCATTGTGAGTATCTGGATAAGTATATGTACCATCGTTTAGTTTAAAGGAGGGAACAATTTCAAATTTAATACCATTTGAAAAATCAATAACTACTACTTGTCCATCACCACTTATGCTAGACGATGAATAGGTTTTTTGAAGTGATGATTTTACGGATTGCAGCAAAGCAGACTGACCATTCCCAGTATAATTATCATATTTTGTATACTCGGACCATGGTAATTCAACAACAATATCTATATCACTTGTATATATTGCAGTACCTCGTCCATATGAACCTACATAAAAACTGTGACTTGTTTCTGAATCCGTAAACCAGAAATCTTTATTTATTCTTTTAGTAATAGCGTGATAGCGAGTTTGAACATCTTTTACAATATAATCACTCATTCTAAGATTTTTACATAGAGTAGTGAAATCTTGACTGACAGAAATATCTGACATCTTATCCCTCCTAATTTTTGAAAAATATAAGAATATTATATCAACTTTTATCCCTATCTACAATATAGTTTACGCTCCGATAATCTTATTGAATAAATTCAACAGCACATCTTTTACGCCAGCGGCATTGAACACCAAGCCGACAGCGATTAAGGCAATCACCAAGAACCCGATAAGTTTGGAAAACTCTCGCTTGAATCCGAGATACACTCCGATAACAGCGATTGCCATAAGCACAAGGGATTGTGCGTTTGATAAAAACCAGTTGTATAAGTTCTGTCCAAAATTCATTATTTCTTTCTCCTTTCCATCATTTCAATTTCTCTGTCTGCGGCTTTTGCTGTCTGCATAAAGCACATGGTAACTAGTGTCTGCTGAGCAAACTGAAAACACTTGATTTTACTGACTTTTGCCCCATTTTCTGGTATAATGATTGCAAGGA
>NZ_CAXUBY010000069.1:0-9661 GCF_964249515.1 Eubacterium sp. 3_1_31 | reverse complement strand
CTGTTCCGATTCTGGTATGACCGGAACAGATATAAGAGTTGGAAGTTACAGATAGCTGCTTAATCAGCAGACACTAACTACACCAAAACCTGCCCCAAGTGAGAACAGGAACAGGTCAAATAAAAAGTTTTTCATGTTGTCATTCCTCCTGTGTTGTAATTTCTTCTGTGGAAGTTGTCTGCTGTTTAATCAGCTTTTTGTGACGCTCTGTGAGCTTTGCATGGTTCAAAATATCTTTGAGATACGTTGTTCCGTTGGTGTCGTCTATCTGCTGCAAGACTTTCCAAGTCGGGGCAACCTGCCTGCTTATCCAGTTCAGCGTCCGTGTGAGGGTGTACGGTTCTGGTTTGGTCGTTAATTTCAAACGCCCACGATCAGAACCGATAAAGTACGCCCACCTTTCATTGGTTTTCCATTCGCTGCGCCGCTTATCCACCTCCTTGTCAGCGAATCGCATATAGCGGTTGATAATATCAAAAGCGGTACGCTCTGCGTCATGGTAGGTCAGCAGGTCACGCACCGCATAATAGGCTCGCTCGTTCTTTAGCCTTATCTCAAAACGGTTTTTGATTTTCGTATCTTCAAGGGGAATCTCGTATTTGACATACTGTTCATAGTCCTTTTCGTAGATACAGAAATAGACTTCCGATTTCAGCGAACCGATATACAATGTATTTCCCATACCGTATCTGTCCTGTTCCCTGCTTTTTACAAGCTCGCCGCTGCGGTAGCTCTTAAAGCTGCGGAATACGGAAATACATTCTTCATGGTTGCATTTCTCTGTCAGCTCTGGAATATCCAAGATTCCTGCCATATCGTTGATGGCAAGGTCAAGACGTTTCATCACACCTCCCTCCAGCAGAGCGTCCATGAGAAAGTCATACCAGCTCCTGTGCTGCGCCAGAAGGTAGCTTTCCATCTGGCGGCAGCCTTTTCCTTTCAGTTCCAGCAATGTGCCTTTTTCCTTATCGGGCGAAGTCAGCACGAACACGTCGCCCAAGACATAATGCTCTGAATAGGAATAGAATCCGAAGTCCTCATGTATCATCACATCAAGCCTTATTTTGAGAATATCCTCAACAACGTGCCTAACGTCCTGTGTGGGGAATCGGATTCTCACATAATCCAAGACCATTTCCAGCGGATTTTCTGGATTCAGTTTATCCAGTGCGTCCGTCAGTTTCACCTTGATTTCTTCCGTCAAGGCTACTTTGCCAGATTCCAGCCTGCTGATATATTCCCTGCTGACACCAGCCATGACCGCAAGCTGGTTCTGGGAAACGCCGTACTGTGTCCGTCGTTCCTTGAAATGGTCTATCCAGTCAGTATCATTCAGTCATAATCCCTCCAATCAAAAAAGGAATGTGACCGTTGCTGAATTTATCACATTCCTTTGAATCTCTGGAAAATCCGCTGTCTTAGCGGCTTTTTCCATATTTATTGAACTGTTTCCAGATAATTTGTGCCCCCCTGTTAGATAACGGGGGCGAATGGTTGGTGTGGCAAGCCACACCAACACAGGCTAGTCCGTACCTGCGGCTTTCGCTTCGCACGCCGCCTGTCCGTCCTGCCTGCTTTTTGACAGCCTGCCGATTTCCTTTAGGAAGTCATGACCTTTAGGAACAAGGGGCGTGTAAAACTCTGATATAACGCTCGTTCCTGTATCGACATAGCCACGTCCTTTTATCTGTTTCAAGAAAAAGTCCTTGTCAACCTCACCGAACATCATAGAATAACCCAGCTCCGACATACGACCCAATGCCACACGGAAATTGAACTGGTCACGGATTCCGTCGCCAAGATATTTTGCGTCTGGACGCTGGCAGGCGAGAATCAGAAAATATCCAGCCTGTCGACCAAGCATGACTATCTGTTTGAGCTTATTCAGCACAGCGGCATTTTCCTTTGTCGCCAGCATTTCCATAAATGCCACATATTCATCAAAGATAAGGAAGTGGGGAGTAAGACCGAGATAGGCATAATTCTCACCTGTCTTATAGTTTTCCATCAGTTTCATGGATTCGCTCCTTGCCATCATGCCATGATAGAATCGGTCAATGCAGGCAGTTATATCTTCCTTTTTGTAATAGACTTCTGGCATGACAGCGGATAAATCCGCAAGGTCGGATAGCGATAGGTAACTCTTTGATGTTATCTCCAAGTTTTCCCCCGCTTCACACCGTACATGAAACTTTCGCTTCATACGGCGTTCCATCATATTCAAATAGATTCATAAGTTCTGGTTATTTTATTGCTTGGTATCCATAGTTCGCTCGTATTTTGTTCAGCTTTTTCTTTTGTTGACTGCTCAAGCCATAGTTCATCAACCACATTTTTGCCTGTTGTACTGATTCAGTCAGTATCGCTTTTGATATTGGTATTTCAACAAATACAAGATTTTGGTATTTATCTCTATCTGTTTCGGTAATATTCTTGTAGATACAAACCATATCAGTCGGGCTATGCCTTCGATTAGTGATATAGCAATTGCCTTAGGTCAGTTTACAAGGAACTACACGCAGACCACGAAACGGGGGCTGCTGACAACAAATAAAGGCTGAGTATCAAGCACCGGGGAAGTGCGGGATATTCAGCCTGTTTTGTTGTCTGGGGTTTCCAAAGGGGCTTGCCCCTTGGCACACGACTTTGCTCGCAAAGTGTAGTGTGTTATACGCTCTGTCGGCGTTGCTGCGAAAATGCGGTTGCCACCAGGGAGGGCAAGGGCATTTGAAACGGCAGGAAAACAGGGCTGTGATTGCGTGGCATGGAGCCGCAAGCGCAGGACTGGTTTCGCCAGCAGACAGGGCGTATATGAAAGCCCCCGTCCCTTGTCCCACGCCGGACTTCGGGACAAAATGTCCCGAACTTGTGGCCACACTTACGAAAAAGCAGACGGATTTTTCTCTCAAAATTGAAATAGGCGGGAAGCCATTTTAGGGCTTTCCCGTCTTGATTGCCCATCAGCAAAGACGGGCAGGACTGTCAACGGCGGCACATAAAATGTGCCGTTTATCTTGACCGTTGACTGGCTCGGCTGGCTTTGCTATTTTCCAGATAAAATGGTATTCATAGCGCAAATACGCCAAAAATTATTTACTTGTTCAAAGTCAATTTTCAAATCTTGCTGAAAATGAGCGAGTAATGTTTGATTGTTCCATTCATATTGCGTATTGTTCCACGAGAGAAATCCCTCCACAAAAATTTTGTGATCAATATGAAATTGTAGAATACATTGCGTCGTTATAGATACGAATTTTTGAACATCGATGGAGGCAAACACACTATCAGGAACACCTGAAAATGCAACAAAAATTGCTCCACCAGAATGTGGACCTCTGTAATAACAATACTTATCAACTAAGCCGCAAGTTACGATAGACAGGTTATGCCCGTTGAATGTATCGTCCAATGTAAATTCTGCTGTCGTTAGTGGCTCTAAATTCCAGCGTTCCCCCACTACTTTTGCGTGTGTGGCTACCTGAATAATTTTCTCGGAAAATCCATTGACATTTTCCCACCCCCACAGCCATGTGTTACTTGATGTTGCCTCGCTTCCGATGAATTGAAGCGGATACTTTTGATTTCCAAAAAGTATTACGCCCTCTGAAAAATCAACATTCCAGTCCTGCCCCTTTACCACCTGCTCACTACAAGCAGTCTGTATTGCTATCATTTTACCTAAGCAAGCTGAAAACACTTGAAACCAATTTCCTGTATCAATATTGAGATGCTCAATCCAAATATTTTTTCTGTTATCCTGTTTTCTGTCTTTGCCCCAAAATCTCATCTGTATTTCCTCCGTAATATATTTCTTTTATTTCCTCCCCCGCTGCGGGTTCGGATTTTTCAGCAAGTCCGACTTCTGTGCAATCTTTTTCAGCCACTTCTTTTCTTCTTCGGACAGCTTCTTCAAATTCAATTTGAGCCGCTTACAGATAAACGCCAAAGCTGCTTGCTCCGGATCGCTGTCTGGGCTGGCGGTTTCCTCGGCGGTCTGCAAAAAATCTTCCAGAGGATTGTCCTCCGGGACGCTGAAAAAATCGTCCTTATGCGCTTCCCGCAGGTCAAGAGCTATCTTGTTTATGTCCTGCTGTATCACATAGCGGCAAAAGCTGTCATCATCAATATGGGCGGCGATAAGCTGTCTTAACTGCGGGTCAGACAAGCCGGGATTGTGCTGCTTCATAATGGTTGTGCTCACAGCGTCTACAATGGCGTTTGCACTCTGCACCTGTTTGCCAGCGATACCGTTTACATAGATTTCAAGGTCAGCCATGAGCCGGGGGAAATCCGGGTGTGCCGCCAGCTCACACAAGAGGGAATTATCCACCCGCCCACTTTTCAATAGTTCAATCATATCATCGCTCAAACGCAGGTCTGCAAGATCGGCGTTTGGGTGATTTCTTGTTTGGGACAGTCCCAGCAGATAATCGGCGGTCACGCCGTAAAACTTCGCCAGCTTGATAATAGCATAGTGACTGATGTCCTTAAAATCCTTTGCTTCATAGCTGCCCAGCGCAGACTTGGAGAGATTTACCTGCTCCTCAAGCTGCTCCAGCGTCAGCCCACGCTCCACACGCAAATCTTTCAATCGTTCTTGTATGGATAGTTCCATGCGCTCCCTCCTTGTCTGCCCAATAAATGGGAAGCTATCGCTTACATCATATAAAGAAAAATTATATTAAATTCTCAATAACTGTTTCCGTCATTTTCAGTGCTTCGGTAATGTTCGGAGCGACATAATAGATAAAATCCGGGTCATGCACATAACAAATAATTTGACCGATTTCACCTTTCTCGCTTGGGTTATAGTCCAACATCAGATAAAGAGAACCGGCATACTCAGCAAAGGGAAACCAACGCTCACAAAACAGATATGGCTTTATGCGTTCGTCTAATTGTTGCAGTTGTTTTTCACCAATTACATTTGGAAACTCTGTCATTTTACAGTTTTTATTTTGAAAAAGAGATTTTAACTTGATTATTTCTTTTAGTGACAGTAGGCGATACCCGCGATAAAATCCCTCCTGCGGCCAAATTAAGCTCATATAGCCGCTGCCGTTTTTGTATGAATATACGGTTTTAAAATCCTCTGGCAATCTTATTTGAAATTGATTTTCAAAGGCGCTTAATTCTTCTTTTGTAGCACCTTGAATTTTAAGATACTCGTCAATATCTTCCTGTTCTACTTCCTCATCATTTAGTGCTTCAGCATTTTCAAGGAGAAGCTGCTCATTTCTCTTGACAAGTTCCACTATGCTATCCATTTTGAACACCTCACAACTTCCGATTTATCGTCTTGTATTTATTATTTTACCACAATTCCGAGAGCGTGGAAATAAAGAGTTTTCCGGGCTGATTTCCGACCTTATGGATATACGGGGCGGGCGGTCTTTTAGGTGTAGACTTAAGGTAGTTCATCGATGAGCTGCACCTTGAAAACAGAATGACCGTCCGAAAAGGAATACCCCGGCAGGGGAAGCACCGCAACGAGCCACTTCGGGACAAAATGTCCCGAAGTCCGGGGAGCGTGCCAACGCTGGAACACGCCGCAGGAATGGGGCAGGAAGCCTTTTCGGGGAGAACGGCTAAGGAAAAATGGAGGGAACACATGAGAGAGAACCAATATAAACGACTGCCGCCCATAGAGCGCAGGCAGGACGGTTCCCTTTACCGCATGACACCGGCACAGAGGAAACAGGCAAACGCCCTGATCCGCCGGGAGTGCTGCTGTTATGAGGACGGGAACTGTATGCTCCTTGACGATGGGGACACCCACACCTGTCCCCAGACCATTTCTTTCTCGGTCTGCTGCAAGTGGTTCCGCTGGTCGGTCTTACCGCAAATCGGGACGCTGGAAGCGGAGATTTTCCGGGATAAGGACTTGAAACGCTGTGCGGTCTGCGGCGGTGTGTTCGTCCCCCAATCCAACAGGGCAAAATACTGCCCCGGCTGTGCCGCCAGAGTTCACAGGCGGCAGAAAACAGAAAGTGAACGGAAAAGGAGGTCTACCGTGGACAGTTAGGGGCTGAAAAGTCCTTGATTTACAAGGCTTTGCAAGCACAGAACAGGGGCAGGCAATAGAAACTACCGTCTGCCCCCGGAAACAGGCTTCTAACCGTCCACAAAACACGATATGACAAACACCATTTATATCCATCAGCCGGAAAAGGCGGTCAGCTTTACCCGGCTTCCGAATTTCCTTTTTGAAGCCCCCACATTCACACCCCTGTCCAACGAAGCAAAGGTACTGTATGCCTTTATCCTGCGCCGGACAGACCTGTCCCGGAAAAACGGCTGGGCAGATGAATATGGGCGGATTTACCTTTATTATCCCATCAACGAGGTAGTGGAGTTGCTCCACTGCGGGCGGCAGAAGGCGGTCAACACCCTGCGGGAACTGCAATATGCCGGACTGGTGGAAATCCAGAAGCAGGGCTGTGGAAAACCCAACCGCATTTACCCAAAATCCTACGAAGCGGTTCCAAACACCGACTTCAAGAAATCCCATTCTGGTACGCCGGAGGGCTGAAAACCGCACTCGATGAGTACGATAATCAATCCTCTTGAAGTACGAAAACCAGACGGTATATAGAAATACAGAGATAAAAACGATTTTATTTATATCTTATCCATTCCCTTCCTATCTGAGATATTTTCTGTGGGATTTTCCTGTGGAAAAGTCCCGGAAAGGAACGGAATGGAGAAAGGAGTTTCATGGCACAACACGCAATTTTGCGATTTGAAAAACACAAGGGAAATCCGGCAAGACCGCTGGAAGCCCATCACGAAAGACAGAAAGAACAGTACGCCAGCAATCCCGACATTGACACCAGCCGGAGCAAGTACAATTTCCACATCGTCAAGCCGGAGGGACGCTATTACCACTTCATTCAAAGCCGCATTGAACAAGCTGGCTGCCGCACCCGCAGGGACAGCACCCGGTTTGTGGATACGCTGATTACCGCCAGCCCGGAGTTTTTCAAGAAGAAGTCCCCAAAGGAGATACAGGAATTTTTCCAGAGGGCGGCTGATTTCTTAATCGGGCGGGTAGGGAAAGAAAATATCGTGTCGGCGGTGGTACACATGGACGAGAAAACGCCCCACCTGCATTTGGTCTTTGTCCCGCTGACAGAGGACAACCGCCTGTGTGCAAAGGAGATTATCGGGAATAGAGCCAATCTCACAAAATGGCAGGACGATTTTCACGCTTATATGGTGGAGAAATATCCCGACTTGGAGCGTGGGGAAAGTGCCAGCAAGACAGGCAGGAAGCATATCCCCACCCGTTTGTTCAAGCAGGCGGTCAATCTCTCAAAACAGGCAAGAACCATTGAAGCCACGCTGGACGGTATTACCCCGTTCAACGCTGGAAAGAAGAAAGAGGAAGCCCTCTCCCTGCTAAAAAAATGGTTTCCGCAGATGGAGAACTTCTCCGGTCAGCTCAAAAAATATAAGGTCACAATAAACGACCTTTTGGCAGAAAAGGAACAGTTGGAAGCCAGAGCCAAAGCCAGCGAAAAAGGCAAGATGAAAGATACGATGGAACGGGCAAAGCTGAAAAGCGAACTGGACGATTTACAGCGGCTGGTTGACCGTATCCCGCCGGATATACTGGTGGAACTGAAACGGCAGCAGCGGCACACAAGGGAACGGTGATTGATGGCAGAAAACATTTCACGCCGCAGCATGGCGGCACTGCACTTTGAAAATTAAATACGGAGGTACTATGGAGCATATCAGATACAAGAAAGAAACCGAAGTCGTGACTTTTCAAGGAAAGGAAATCACGCTGGAAAATCTCTCCCCGGTGTTCACGCCGGAGCAGGAAGCGGCAAAACGCCGGGAGCTGGAACAGCAGCTTTATGAGGTGTTCCGCAAATATGCCGACAAACGGCAGAGTGAGGAAGCCGGAGCATAAGATTTTCCGAAGCCATCGTTGATTTGCGGGGCTGCTGACGGTATAATAAAGGTGTCAGCAGCTCCGTTTCTTTTTTAAGAAAAGGAGCGACAATATGAATAATCGAATAGACGCAATCTATGCAAGGCAATCGGTAGACAAAAAGGACAGCATTTCCATTGAAAGCCAGATTGAATTTTGCAAATACGAGTTGAAAGGCGGTAACTGCAAGGAATACACAGACAAGGGGTACAGCGGCAAGAACACAGACCGTCCGAAGTTTCAAGAACTGGTGCGGGACATCAAGCGGGGCTTAATTGCAAAAGTCGTGGTTTACAAGCTCGACCGTATCAGCCGTTCCATTCTGGACTTTGCCAATATGATGGAGCTGTTCCAGCAATACAATGTGGAGTTTGTGTCCTCTACGGAAAAGTTTGATACCTCTACTCCGATGGGGCGGGCTATGCTGAATATCTGTATCGTGTTCGCCCAGCTTGAGAGAGAAACCATACAGAAGCGGGTAACGGACGCTTACTACTCCCGCAGTCAGCGGGGCTTCAAGATGGGCGGGAAAGCCCCTTACGGCTTCCATACAGAGCCGATTAAGATGGACGGTATCAACACAAAGAAGCTGGTGGTAAACCCGGACGAAGCAGCAAATATCCGGCTGATGTTTGAGATGTACGCCCAGCCCACAACCTCCTACGGGGACATTACCCGGCACTTTGCCGAACAGGGGATTTTGTTCCATGGCAAAGAGCTGATACGCCCCACGCTGGCGCAGATGTTACGCAATCCCGTCTATGTGCAGGCAGACCTTGATGTGTACGAATTTTTCAAAAGTCAAGGGACGGTCATTGTCAATGACGCTGCCGATTTTACAGGCATGAACGGCTGCTATCTGTATCAAGGGCGGGATGTGAAGCCCAGCAAAAAGAACGACTTGAAAGACCAAATGCTGGTACTGGCTCCCCATGAGGGCATTGTTCCCTCCGACATCTGGCTGACCTGCCGTAAGAAGCTGATGAACAACATGAAAATCCAGTCTGCCCGGAAAGCCACCCACACATGGCTGGCGGGAAAAATCAAGTGCGGGAACTGCGGGTATGCCCTTATGAGTATCTTCAATCCCTCCGGCAAGCAATACCTTCGCTGTACGAAACGGCTGGATAACAAGAGTTGTCCGGGGTGCGGGAAAATCATTACTTCGGAACTGGAAGCGGTTGTTTATCAGCAGATGGTAAAGAAACTGGCAAGCTACAAGACGCTGACAGGCAGAAAGAAAGCGGCAAAGGCAAACCCGAAAATTGCAGCACTGCAAGTGGAGCTTGCCCATGTGGACAGCGAGATTGAAAAGCTGGTGGACAGTCTGACGGGTGCAAACAATGTCCTGCTCTCCTATGTGAATGTGAAGATAGCAGAACTGGACGGGCGCAAGCAGGAACTTCTGGCGAGGATAGCGGAACTAACGGTGGAAGCCATTAGCCCGGAACAGGTCAGCCAGATTTCCGGCTACCTCGACACTTGGGAGAATGTATCCTTTGACGACAAGCGGCGGGTGGTGGATTTGATGATTACCACCATAGCCGCCACAAGCGACAGCTTGAATATCACATGGAAAATCTGACGGGCGGCACACCTCCCGTCAGACCGTTACCCTGTGTAGTCCCTTGTAAACTGTACTTTGTTGGGCTATAAATACCGCAATTCGATTATCATTAAATTCAACACTCTTTGTGGGGTCTTTATACTCTAAAAGAA
>NZ_CAXUBY010000068.1:0-9919 GCF_964249515.1 Eubacterium sp. 3_1_31 | reverse complement strand
GTGTGTTTCTTTCCTTTTCCTGCCACATATCCCACATAGCCACCGCCATAGTTATAGGACTGTATCGCTACATTCAAGTCGTCGATACCTTGATTTTTGCAGGAAGAAAGCAGGGACGCAAAATACTTACACCCCTGCTTGATTGAACTTTCTGTATCTAAAGAGTTGGGCGGTAAACCAAGACTTTCCGAACTCTGCATAACATCTTCTGCCGTACCGCCACTTTCTACTTGAATGATAGCCAATAGTACATTGACATACTCGGAAATACCGTATTCTCTGGCGTATTTTTCCACCATAGGCTGATGTTTCAAGACTTCTGCGGATAAGTTCATACCCGTAATGCCAGAAGAAAAGTTGCTGTTCTCGTCGCTATCTGCACTAATCAAGACACCAAAGAAAAGCACCAGAGAAAAGAGGATAGGAAACAGACTGCCAATGAGAGCGATATGTTTCAGTTTCATTTTTTCTTCTGTCCTTTCTTCGTTACAAGGTTACGGGTTTTCTCTGTTGTCTGCTGGTTCTTCTGGACACTCTGGGTCTGCTGAACCTTTGTCCTGCGGTCTTTGGTGTAATTCTGGCGTGTTTCCTGCGATACCACTTTTTCTACATTATGCTTATGTACTGGCTGTGCAGGCTGGGGCGCTTTCCTATCAGAAGCACCAGAAGATAGCGGACGCTCTTTGATAACATTTGTCTTGACTGGTTCACTTGCTTTTGAAGTGGTCGCTGTGGCAGGACGTTTGACTTCCTGCGTTTTTTCCGCACTCGGCTTTGAAGCTGTGGCTGGTCGCTCATGGGGACGGGTAGCTCCCGTTGTCGCTGATCCGTCAGCCTTTCGCTGTGCCTGCCTTGCTTCTTGTGCCTTTTGAAGCTTCATACGCTTGTCAGCGATATTCTGTCTATGCTGTTCCTGCTTTTCCAAACGCCCCGTCTGTCTGGACTGCTGTTCCTGCACCATGCCACGCTTAAAGTCGGACACGCTGGACTTTGCCTTTTCCTTTGCGGAATACACCGCATAAGCGGTCTGTGTCGGCATATCCTTGATGTTTTCTTTGACAGCGTTTGCTTTGTCTTTCACTTTATTTTTCGTATCTAAGACAGCACCCACCTTTGAGCCTGCACGCTGTCCCATGCTGGAAGTGGTATTGCCCCGATTTTCTTTAGAAGCTGTATTTTTTCTTTCAGCTCGTTTATTAGCAACGGCACTTCCAGCCACCGCACCAGCCACACCGCCCGAAATACCGCCAGCACTTACCGCCCTTGCAATACGGTGTTCCATACGCCTAGCCCTATGTCGCATAAACAGATACGGTCTGCGGAATATCCTGCGTCCCATGCTTTGACTGTCGCCAGCATTAAGTGAGAACATACTCATTAAGTCGCCCAGTTTCATATAGATACCAGCAAAACACACTATCTGCAAGAACGCCACCATGAAAAACGGATAGTCCGTGGAGATGTTATAAAACATACTGGAAATACTGAACGCTACCGTTACAATGAGCGTTATTCCTGCCCGTGTCATTATGGTATTAAATACCCTCACGATTGCCTGCTTTGCCATGCTTTCATAGCTCGGTATCATGGAAAGTAGAAAGCTGATAGGTAAAAACATAGCAAAGATAATAAAAAGTATCTGGCTGAACAACATCATACCCGTAAGCAAGAATACAAATATCGTGATACCTAAGTTGAAGAACAGCAGGAAGAATACCATACCTAAACGATTTACCACCTGCGGTATCGTCAGATTGTTGTTGTCGTTATCCTCGATTTCTGTTTTTACGACTTCCTCTCTGGTCTTTCCGTCCTCGTCCTCTGGGCTTGCTGATACGAGAGCTTCGACACGGTCTGTCCCGATTTCTTCTGCGTTGCTGTTCCCGAATTGTAAGAGTAGCCACGGCTGTTCTACTTGAATAGAAAATAAGCTGTCCCGTATCAAGTCCACGCTGTCTTTACCCTCACTGTCAGAGTTGGGGAGCATGATTTTTGTTCCCAAGTCCAAAGAAGCGGTGCTGATGTCTGATGAAAATTCATTTATCTTCTTGATGTAGTCGGGAGCGTAGGCAATAAAAGAAGCGGACAGTACGAACACCACAACAAAATTGATAACAGCGTGAAGTGCCTTGCTTGTTTCCCGTTTGATAAGTCCCGTATAGGCTACATAAAGTCCCACCACTAATATAATGAGAAGCAGGAAACCGACATAAAAGCCAGAGCTGGAAAAACCGTTCTGTGTTACGCCTGCAAGGGTCTGTATGCTTTGTCCGATACTGTCTGCCATATCGTTAATAAAATCAAGTTTATAGGCTTCCTGCACCACATAGCCCGTGGCATTGCTTAAATAAAGGCTTATCGTCCAGACAAAGTTGGTAATACAGTAAAGCCCGTACTGCACCGATTTTCCGATACCGTCCAGCCAGTTCCACGGAAGCCACGACCAGCTATTATCCACATAAAAATCAAGCTGGTAGTTGGAAAGGGGATATTTTGAGTATAGATTTTCTGCGTTTATGGTATCGTCCACAAGCCCCGTCGCATGAGCCACCGTCCCCAGAAGTAAAAGCAGGATAAGGGAGAGTGCCACGACAAACAGAGCCATTTTGAGAAAGTGAAAAATCTTCTTTTTTGTGAACGCACCTTTTATCCTTTCTTTCATCACTCCACCTCATTTCTCTGCACGGGCGGTCTGGTATCAAAGGCGTGTAGCAGTTCTTCAAAGACTGGGTGTATCTGCACCACACCGACACGCCCGTATAAGTCCTGCAATAAACATTGTCCGTTCTCCAAATCACGCAAGCGTTTTTGGTTGTTCTCGTCGTCTTTGTCGATACCGAAAAATTCTAAGGTCTGCTTTATCTCGTTAATATCCGTGCTTCTAAAGGCAAATTTTAAGCCGATATTGTTTTTCAGACTTTCCTTTGACACGTCCCCAGAGGATTGTGTAACGAAATAAACACCTGCCTGCATAGCACGTCCAGCTCGCACCAGCTTATTTGACAAGGTTTCGCCTTGTGCCACATTTAAGAACGCCCACGCTTCGTCAAGGTCTACGATTTTAAAGATAGAACGGTCGCTGTGAATGAAGTCGAGTGCAAAGGTACTAATCACAATCAGCATAGACACCGACAATAATTCAATGGTCGTGTATTCCTCAAAGGTGGTATCTTTATCTGGCAATACTAAATCGGCTACTTGAATGATATTGAGCTGGTTGTCAAGGCTGATAGCATTTTCCACCGTACCGTCCGAAAACAGCAGGTGTGCAAAGTCATAGTCTGTGAAGCTGTCGATATGGTCTGCGATATTTCTTGATATGGGCGTATCTTCACGGCGTAGCTCGTCTATCACATGGAGCAAGCCCCGACTGTCACTCTGGGTAACGGAGCGAACCGCTTTTCGTAACACGGGGAATTTTTCGCCGTCCCTAGAGGAAATACCCGTTAAAAATGTCAAGATGTCGATTGCCAGACTTTCAGCGTCTTTGACATTCTTCATAATCACAAACGGGTCAAGAAGTCCTGCATTGTCCTTGTCGCTGGTAAGGTTTACGATATTGATTTCATGGGCGATTTCTGGGAGCGTTTCTTTCCAGTTGCCACGCTCACTTTTGGGGTCTAAGATAACCGCTTGTCCCCCAAAGAGAACGGAGTAATACACAAGAAGATTGTTGCAGAACGACTTCCCACCACCAAGCGAACCGACAAAAGCAGAAGCAAGGGCATTTGTAACTGTGCCTTTTACGCCTTGACTGGCAAGGGACGGTTGCAGGTACACATTTCTTCCCGTATCAACGGAATAGCCCATATAGATACCCGTAGTTTCCCCTAACTGCTGGGTTGCACCAAAACCAAGCCCTGCAAGAAAATCTGATTTTACATACTGCACATAGTCATTGATATATCGCTTGCTGGCAGGTAAAAATTCAGAATGAAGCCCCAGCATATCCCCAGCAGGACGCACCAGCTTTACATTGAGGTCGTCGTAAAAGTCCTTGACTTCATCACAACGGCGTTTTAATTCGTCCAAATCATCAGCCGATACACGCACTACATAAGAGAGCTTATACATACTTTCTTTTGTCTGGTCTAAGTCTGTTTCCAGCTCGTCCACGCTGTCTAATGCGTCCACTACATTTGAGCTGGTTTCACTTCCTGCTTGATAGGCGTGGTTATCAAGGTCTTTCAATTCCTTTTTCTTGTTTCTTACTGTCGTTAATGCTTTTCGATTTTCCACGATTTCTACATTCATAGAAGTATCAACGGGGAATGTGAATTGCTGTTGCTGGAAATAGAAGATTTCAGACGACGGAAAATCAAGCTCCCCGACAATCGCATTGACGGTAAAGTAGGACACATAGCTTTCCTTGTCCTCATGTTCCAATCGTAAATACCGCTGGCTTTCCTCAATCACACACCTTGTCGGGCGGATAAGGTCGTAGTATTTTATCAGCGTTTCTTTCTTATAGTTTTTCTTTGGTAGCTGGTACTCATAATCTTCATAGGCGATACCGTCCCTGCCGTAAAGATGTTCCATGAGATACCCAAAATCATGGATTTCCAAGCGACGCACCTTAAAGCGACGGGAGATTTTATTTTCCAGTAACTTTTCCATTTTCATGTAACGGTTGATTTCATCATTCGGCATGGAAACAAAGTCATTCATCAGCGTATGGTTCACTTCATGGAGAAATTCCGTGAACGTCAGCCACGCCGATTTTTTGATGTTCTTCAGATTGAGCTGTTCTTCCGTAACCATGAGCTTAAAGCCAAGAAAAAAGCGGTAGTCCACTTGATTATCCCCAATCATAGATACTAACGCTTCGGTCTGTTCGTCTATCTTCTGATAGGCAACTTCCTTTAATTTTCCAGTTACCAGCTTTTTTGACTGCTCCTGCATACTTCTAATTGAGCTTTCTGTGGCAATCTGCAACGCATGAATTTTACCCTCACGGGACTGTGCAATGAGCTGTCGAAAGCTGTCATGCACGATAAATTTCTGCTCTGCGGATAAGAAAGAATAGTTGTACGGTATCAGCTCATAATAGGCAAACACCTCATTGTCCTTGTTCCAGACAAGGTTATTGTCAATATATTTTATCGGGAACATAGTTCACACTCCTTACTGCCGTGATTGTTTCATTGAGTATCTGCTTATGCAGTTTTACGGCTTTTCCTGCATAAGTGATTTTTGGTCGCAGGGCATAGGTTATCTGTGATTTCAAAAAGCTGTACGGCTTCTTTCCGTCAAAAGTTTTCTGCGACATAAACCAAGTGAGAGCAACGGGAATACCGAAGTATTTGAGAAATGCTCCCTCAATCATGGAAAGTGGGGGAATATCCCCAAACAGAATGATGATAAATTCTGTAATCACAAACCATGTAATCTGCGTAAAGGTAACGGGAAAGGGCAAGTTAAAGTCATTAATTGCATACAAGACTTTTTCCACGTTCCAGATACCCGTATAAGATTTAATCTTTTTCAAGTTCTTTCAGCTCCTTTCAAAATAGAAAAGGACAGCCATGTTTCAGACTGTCCCTTAAAAGAGAAATACGCTGTCAGTAGCAACCATGCTTGTCGCTGATCTTCCAGCGTTAATATGGTATCTCGCACATACCTCGGCTTGTTTCCAAGAAACAACCACCCAGTTCCAAATCTCGCCCGTAGGCTTCATAGTCAATGTAGTTCTGTAAGCTGGGTGGAATGTCGCCAAGTGCCTGCAATTCGTCTATGTAGTAGTAGGCAACGTCTGTCATGGTTTCACAGTCTGGATAATAATAAATATCGTCCTTGTGTTCCACGACTTCTTCCAGCGTCCCGTAGTGGCTGATAAATTCGTCCAGACACTCTACGATATAGTCGGGAAGTTCCTCTATCATTTCATACATAGAGTTCAGTTCTTCAATGGAAACATACTCGCCAATCGCAATGGGAAAGTTATCGGTATCATGGATTGCGTATTCCTCATACTGTTCATTCAAGCCGATTTTTTCTTTCACATCTTCCTCGTCAATGGGGAACGTGAACCACGCACCGACTAAATAGCCCTCGTTGTATTTGCCAAGATTAGCAATATAAACCGCCATATCATCAATCATAAGCACCACCTCATTTCCTACTCTGGCAGTTCAAAGATACCGTGTTCCGTTACTAAAAATTTCCCGTGTTCCTGCAAGTGAGAAGCGTAGGCTTCAAAGTCAAAGTAATATTCTTGACAGTCCTCGGATAAATGTTTGAACGTCGGGTCGTTCATCAGCTTTTGCCTTGCAACATCTATCATGCTTTTGCAGTCGGGATAAACCGTAATCACGTTCCTGCAAATATAAAGTGCTTCTAAATTCTCAAACACCGTAAGAAGTGATACATATTCTTCCTGCATATCGCTTGAAAGCTGGCGGTACATAAAATCTAATTCGTTGAGCTGATACACGCTGGTATGTTCGTGAACTTCATTAGCAAAAGCCAACACCTTTTCAATAATGCGGTAATCCCCACTTTCTGCACCGACACCTAACTTTTCTTCAAACTCGGCAACATCTATCGGCAGGTCGAACCAGTATGATATTGTTTCTTCGCCAGTTGTTCCTCTCGTTTCCACCAGCACCCTTGTTTCCTGCATTGTTCCTCACGTCCTTTCTGTTGTTTCATCACATCTTTTAAGGTCTGGTACGGCATACCAAACACATACTTTGAAAAATCTTCTAACTGTCTTTCTTCATAGTCGGCAAGGTTCAGCCGTTTCATTTCCTGCCACACCTTACGCTTGTAAGAGGGCTGGTCGGAAATATATTCACAGCCAACCTTTACCTGCATATCCTTAAAAATATCGCTCATTTCATCACTCCAATCTGAAATTTAGGTAAGAAAAAAGCAGTCAATCCTAAGACTAACTGCTTTGTGTGTATGGATATGAAATTGTAAACTAGATTATCTGTTATAGATTTACAGTCATAATATATTCTTCGCTATTTTCATCAACAACAAGAAAACCTGCTTTCTTATACATCTTTACTGCATAATTATTTTTTTGAACAGATAAGGAAAGTTTTGAATATCCAGAAGTTTTTTCCACCAACAATAACTGTTGCAATAATGAAGTTCCAATCCCTTGTCCTCTATACTTTTGAAAAACAGACATAGCAAGGGACGGTGTATCATTGTCAATGTGTCCGTAATCGTTCATTATTCGTACCCAAATAGCACCAACAACATTTCCTTGAACTTCCGCAACTAAAGCCCTATCATCTTTTCGCTTTCCGAATTCAAAAACATATTCTTGCAATTCTGGGCAGTTAATGATTGATTTAGGTGGTGGCTCAACACCGTCTGGAATATAAATTGCATTATACAAAAAGTCATTGAGTAAATCATATTCTTCCTTTTTTATTTCTCGTATAATATAATCCATAGCTTAACTCCTAATCTATTTTATCTTTTTTCACACCCCGATTATATCATTCGCATATCAGTACCACAATAAAATTTTATGCACCAATAATCTTATTGAACAGCTCTAACAGTACATCTTTCACACCGCCAGCATTGAATACCAAACCGACAGCAATCAAGGCAACTACCAAGAAGCCAATAAGTTTTGAAAACTCACGTTTAAACCCTAAGTAGATACCGATAACCACAATCGCCATAAGCACTAAGCTCTGTGCGTTTGATAAAAACCATTGATACAAATTTTGTCCGAAATTCATTTAATTGTCCTCGCTTTCTTCTAATTGTTTCATTTCATAGTCAGCTTCTTTGCCGATATTCAAAATACACATCAAGACTACACCGATACCCATTCCCATAGATACCAGCAGGAAGTCTTTTAATAATACCCACATTTTTATCACTCCTAACTTTCTACTAAATCTTTTGCAGGGGTCGTCTGCTGTTTGATTATCATTTCATGCTTTTCTGTGAGCTTTGCCTGCTGTTCGATTGTTTCCATGTAGTCTGTACCGTTTCCCTTATCAATCTTTTTCAGCATTTTCAAGGTTGGTGCTACCTGCCTTTGTACCCACCGCAATGTACGGTCTAAGGTATAAGGCTCTGGCTTTGTCGTCAGCTTCAAGCTCTGTCTGTTATCGCCGATAAACCACGCCCAGCGGTCATTGAGTTTCCAGTCATTTTTTCGCTTGTCTGGTTCTTCATCAACAAACCGCACATACTGGTTGATGATAGAAAAGGCGGTCTGCTCTGCGTCATAATAGGTCAGCAAATCTCGTACTGCATAATAGGCTCGTTCATTCCGAAGCCGTATCTCAAAACGGTTGATAATGTCGGCTTCTTCCAGAGGTGTCCCCAGCTTGACGTACTGCTCATAGTCCTTTTCATAGATACAGAAATACACATCTGATTTCAGCGAACCAAGATAAAGGGTACGTCCCATATATTCTCTGTCGTCCTCTCTGTGCTTGATAAGCTCGCCCGACTGGTAAAACTTATAGCTTCTGGACTTTCCGATATATTCCCGTTTCCTGCATTTTTCCGCAAGCTCTGGAATATCCAAAATGCCCGTATGGTCGTTGATAGCAAGGTCGATACGCTTCATCACGCCACCGTCTACGAGTGCGTCCATGAGAAAGTCATACCAGCTTCTTTGCTGTGCCAGCAGGTAACTTTCAAACTGCCTGCACCCACGCCCCTTTAACTCTAAAAGGACACCTTTTTCTTCGTCAGCCGACGTATAGATAAAGATGTCCCCTAAAGAATAATGCTCCGTATAACTGTAACGCCCGTAATCTTCATGGAGCATATAGTTGATATTCAGTTTTAATATGTCTTTGATGATGTGCTGTATATCCAGCGTGGGAAAACGGATTTTCACATAATCAAACAGCATGGTAAGCGGTGCTTCTGGATTGAACCTTGCCAGTTCTTTATGCAGAGTTTCCAGAAGTTCTTTTGACGGCTTCATTTTTCCACTTTCTATCTTGTTGAGATATTCCCTTGTGATACCAGAAGCCAACGCCAGCCTGCCTTGTGAGATACCATAAGCAATCCGTTTCTCCCGTAATTCTTTTATCCATTGTTCTTCATTCAGAACCATACCCCCAATCTGTAAAGTGTGAAGTTTTTTAAGGCGACTTCACAGCCGATTTTTACTAGGAAACCATGTCAGAAGCCTTATGTTTCCTATGTTTTTTGTCTATTGTTTATTTGCAAACGTACCCCTCTGTTAGATACCGAGGGGTTTTACCTGCTGGCGTGGCTTACGCCACACCAGCAACGGCTAGTCCGTGCCGTCGCCTTTCGCTTCGCACGTCGCCGTCCCGTCCTGCCTTGCTTGTGCAAGAGAGCCGATAGTCTGCAAAAAGTCATGTCCTTTCGGAACTAAAGGCGTGTAAAATTCACTTATAACACTTGTTCCTACATCACAATAGCCACGCCCCTTGATACGCTTCTGGAAAAACTGTTTTTTTACATCTGAACCGAACAGCATACCGTAACCTAATTCGCTGATACGCCCAAGTCCCACACGGAAATTGAAGTTATCTCTGATACCGTCCGAGAAATACTTTGCGTCTGGACGCTGGCAGGCAACGATAAGAAAATAACCTGCTTGTCGCCCTAACATAACGATTTTCTTTAACTGGCTAAGTAGGCTCACGCTTTCTTTTGTCCCCAGCATTTCAAAAAATGCCACATATTCATCAAAGATAAGAAAGCAGGGTGGAAGTCCCAGATAGGCGTAGTTTTCGCCCGTCTTATAGTTCTGGTGTCGCTTCATTTCCTCACTTCGCTGTACCATACCCTCATAAAAGGCATTGACGCAATCAATCATTTCTTCTTTGGTGTGATACACATTTCCCATAACTGTCCCTAAGTCTGCAAGGTCAGATAGCGATAGGTAACTCTTTGATGTTATCTCCAAGTTTTCCCCCGCTTCACACCGTACATGAAACTTTCGCTTCAT
>NZ_CAXUBY010000067.1:0-10231 GCF_964249515.1 Eubacterium sp. 3_1_31 | reverse complement strand
ATTAAAACGAACCGCCGTATACGGAACCGTACGTACGGTGGTGTGAGAGGGTGATTTATTTCACCCTACTCGATTTAAGTTCTTGAGTAACACCTCATTTAAATAATTTTATGTGTAAAGAATGATTAAGCCATGATTCCATTTGCTAATAGGCACGTAAGGAGGGATATGCAGATGATGATTTGCATTGCACCAGCGAAACGCATGCGCAATGATATCGCTTATTTAGATGCCCAGGGAACACCTAAGTTGCTAAAGGAAACCAAGCAATTGGCGAAGATTATGCAACAGCAGGATGTTAGTGCTTTACGTCATATTCTTTCCTGTAGTGAACGTATCGCCCAAGAAGCATATCAGATATTCCAAACTATGCAGTTAACACAAAATGTTGTACCGGCCCTGTTAGCCTATGATGGCATTCAATACACGTATATGGCACCGGATATCTTCAGTGATGAACAATTTGCCTATGTGCAAAAGCATTTGCGTATCTTATCTGGTTTTTATGGTGTCTTAAAACCACTGGATGGTGTAGTGCCTTATCGTCTGGAAATTAACAGTCTTTTACGTACAGACACCTTTTGCAATCTCTATGCCTTTTGGCAAGATAAGCTCTATCGTGAACTTATCCAAGAATCCTCTGTCATCGTTGATCTGGCAAGTGCGCAATATAGCCGTTGTATCACACGCTACAAACGTGATGCTATACGGTATGTGAAATGTCGCTTCATGGAAGAAACGAAGGATACTTTAAAAGAAAAAGGTGTCTATGTCAAAATGGCAAGAGGCGAAATGGTGCGTTATATGGCAGAGCACCAGATTACCGATATCGAGGATATCAAGCAGTTTCAAGGTCTTGGCTATCGTTTTCAAGAAGCCTTATCCAGTAGTGAAGAATTTATTTTTACCAGAGCATTTCCCAGGAAAAAATAAAGAGGATTTATAAGATGAGAGTTTTAATATTAGGTCCTCTCATATGTTTACTCGTACTTCTTAGCGTCTTCAAATAAAACAGGATAACATCAAGATGTAAAGACAATTTAGGATATGCCTTAACATATAAGAAAAGAAGGAAACAGATATACCATTTCCTTCTATTTTTATTATCTTTCTTCCCTATGTGTTTTGTAACAGTATTGATCGTTTCCTTATCAATACCATCCCACCTGCATGTGGAAGATCTATGCTTCTTTCATGGAATCAAGGATGCTTTCTACTAAATTATCAACTTCATTTGCATTGTTGTCATTTAAGGCAGAAATCATATTGACTTCACTGTTAAGAATGCTCATCTGTTTCATCTCTTCATCCAAGAATTCTTTCATCAAAGAACCGGATTTTGGTGCCCAAGAACCATTTTCAATGATACCTACGGTACGCTTCTGTAGATTTAATGCCTTCATATGCATCAGATAATCATGCATTACCGGATAAATACCTAGATTATAGGTAACACTTGCTAAAACGATATGACTATATTTAAAGGTTTCACTGATGAGGTAGGATACATGGGTATTTGATACATCATATAAGGCAATGTTGGTCATGCCTTTTTCTGCCAGTTTCGCAGCTAATACCTGAGCAGCACTTTCAGTATTTCCATACATAGACGCATAAGCAATCATCACACCGCATGTTTCTGGTTCATAACGACTCCATTTATCATATTTATCCAATAGATAGCCAAAGTCATTGCGCCATACCGGTCCATGTAGCGGACAGATATAGTGGATATCCAAGGTGGAGGCTTTCTTTAACAAGGCTTGTACATGTGGACCGTATTTACCAACGATGTTGGTATAATAGCGACGAGCATCATCAATCCAATCACGGTCAAAGTTCACTTCATCATTAAACAGTTTGCCATCTAAGGCACCAAAGGAGCCAAAGGCATCGGCAGAGAAGAGAATGCCATCGGTTGTATCAAAGCTAACCATTGCTTCCGGCCAATGGACCATAGGAGCTTCCACGAAGACGATGTTATGTTTACCGAAGCGAAAGGAATCGCCTTCTTTCACAGTCATGGTCTTATCATCAACATCAAAGCCAAACTGATGCATCAACATGATACTTTTCTCTGTGGAAATGATGGTAACATTTGGATAACGCAACAAGATTTCTTCAATGCTGGCACCATGATCAGGTTCCATATGATTAATTACCAAATAATCTAAGTCACGGCCATCTAATACATGTTCCACATTTTCTAAGAACTGACGGCAGATGGACCAATCTACGGTATCAAAGAGAACGGTTTTTTCATCCAGCAGCAAATAGGAGTTATAGGATACGCCGCGAGGAATCGGATGAATATTTTCAAATAGTGCTAAGCGATGGTCATTACCGCCTACCCAATACAGATCATCTACAACTTTTCTTACACAATACATACGTCTTTTTCCTCCTATTCAATCTCGATGAAGTTTTCTTTTTCTTCACCGCATTCTGGACAAATCCATTCTTCTGGTAGTTTATCAAAGGTTGTTCCTGCAGGTACATCACTTGCCGGATCGCCGATTTCCATATCATATTCATAGCCGCAGCCACTGCAGATATAGCGTTTATAAGAAGGTCCTTCTTTCTTGATAAATGGACGTTTCATCTTCTTCATTGGTGGAGCCGGCTGTTTTACACCCGTATCCAAAGCTTCCGCTAACAAAGGTAAGATTTCCATCAAATCACCTACAATACCATAATCGGCATTCTTAAAGATTGGAGCGTTTGGATTGTTGTTGATGGCAACGATGGTTGTCGCATCCTTAATACCTTTTAAATGCTGACCGGCACCGCTAATACCACAAGCTACATATAGATTGCCGCTAAACTTCTGTCCACTCATACCAACATAGCGATTTAATGGCACATATTTCAAAGTTTCCGCAACCGGACGAGATGAACCAATCGCAGCACCTAGTGATTTAGCAGCTTCTTCAATTAATTTCATGTTTTCTTTTGCCCCAATACCTTTGCCGGCACTGATCACACGTTCCGCATCGACGATTGGAGTATCCATCGCAATACCTACACTGAAATCATAACCATCTTTCTTCAATGCTTCAACTAGTTTTGCGACTTGTTCTTTTGGTGTGCCATCACGGAAGATCATTTTCTTACGTTCACCGGTAATGGATGTTTTTTTCCGTTTTGCCTTACCATCTTTTTTCATCTTACCGATGATATGGGACGCAATAACAACACGCTGAATCTCATTGGTACCTTCATAGATTGTACAGATTTTCGCATCACGATAAGCACGTTCGACTTCCATACCCTTTAAATAGCCACTTCCGCCAAAGATCTGTAAAGCATCATTGACAACCTCTAAGCAGATGTCTGAGGTATATTGTTTAGCCATAGCACTCTCCATGCCATAAGGTTCATGGGCTTCTTTTAATTCAGCAGCACTGTAAACAAGGAATCTAGCACAGCGTAATTTGGTTGCCATATCAGCTAGTTTAAAGGAAATTGCCTGTTGTTGGGCAATTGGTTTGCCAAACTGAATACGCTCTTTTGCATATTCTAAAGCATGTTCATAAGCACCCTGAGCAATACCTAATGCCTGTGCAGCAATTCCGATACGACCGCCATCAAGCGTAGCCATTGCAATCTTAAAGCCTTGTCCTTCTTTACCTAACAGGTTTTCTTTTGGTACTTTTACATTATTAAAGATTAATTCCGCAGTGGAAGAAGAGCGAATGCCCATCTTATCGTAATGATCTCCAAAGGTGAAGCCTTCCCATCCTTTTTCAACGATGAAAGCAGAGATACCATGTGTTCCGGCATCCGGATTTGTTGAGGCAAAGACAACATACGTATCAGCTACCGGCGCATTGGTAATAAAGATTTTACCACCGTTTAAGATATAATGATCACCCTCTAATACTGCCGTTGTTTCTGTTCCACCTGCATCACTACCGGCATTTGGTTCTGTTAACCCAAAAGCACCAAGTTTTTCACCCTTTGCTAAAGGTGTTAAATATTTCTGTTTTTGTTCTTCATTACCAAACGCAAAAATTGGATAGCTTCCTAAAGATACATGTGCTGATAAGATGACACCGGTTCCTCCATCAACTCTGGATAATTCTTCTACTGCAATCGCATAGCTTAAGACATCTGCTCCTGCACCGCCATATTCTTTGGGATAAGGCAAACCCATCATTCCCATGTCGGCAAATTTGGCAATTGCTTCGCTAGGGAATTCATTTTCCTTATCTAGCAAAAAGGCAATTGGCTTTACTTCGCTTTCCGCAAATTCGCGTACTTTTTTCCGTAGGTCTTCTTGTTTCTTGGTTGTTTGAAAAAGCATGTACATTTCCTCCTTATTTACACAATGCCAGTCATGAAGAGCTTCATGAGCAACCATAGGTTGAGAATTACATTTAATTAAAATTAAGAATTAAAATGAAATGTATTCTCACTTTCTGGTTATACAATATCAGAATGTAAGCGCTTTGTATAGCGATATGCACCAGCGAATTTTTCTTATGACAAAGTATGAAGATTTGGTGGTATTAGAATGCTGCTATTAAATTCTTATTAGGTAAGGCAGTGTTCATTTTATAACCGATAGATCGTTTTACTACTTGAATGAAAGTATAAGAACAATTACCACACAGGAACGAATAACCGATTCCCTATGAAAGTAGGAGAGCAATTATCCAAACAGGAGCTAACCATATGAAAGTATGAGAACAATTACCATTACAGGCACCAGTTGACCATTTTTTAAAAGCATCGTTTCTTTTTTGTTCAGGCGAATGCAACAGCGAGTTAACAGGCAGAATAATTGACAGTGAGGAATTAGTTTCGTATTCTATAACCGATGAAACAGGAGGATTCCTATGTTAGAAAGAAACGGTGTAGTATATTATATTCTTGGCTCACATATTCAATGCGGTAAAGTGAGCGATATCAAAATAGAGAAGGGAGAGCTTTTTTTTCTGATTGATACGTATGTCCTATGCGATGAGGATAATTGGATCGCTGAGGAAGAAATTGGCAAGAGTGTGTTTTTTACGGAAGTAGAAGCGCAACAACATTATGGAAGTGGTCATAGCTTGCCTACCTGTTGTTGTGGATGAGGAAGATGATGAAGGTGAATGAAAAGTAGAAGGGTTGATAAGTAGAAGGGTTGATAAGTAGAAGGGTTGATAAGTAGTTGGGAAAAGAAAAAGTCCTAAAAGATGAACGTAAAGATGAAGATGAAAATAAAGAATTTGTTGTTATGCAGGGAGGAAACGGTAGCTTAGGCAAAAGGAAGAAAACGGTATGAGAAACTTGCATGATATAGAATGAGCGATAGCGTAAAAAAGATTTCTGATAAGAAAAAGGTTTTTGGTCGTAAGAAAGCAATTTAACTAATCTAGGATGTGAAAGAATTGTGACATGAGTTTAGCTGGCACGTAAGCTTTCGCTAAAATGTGCTATAATGAAAGCAGTTAAGGAAGTGATGTGCATGGAACAAGAATCCTTGTTTTATCAGGATTTACAAGATCCTTTGGCAAGTCGATTACGACCACAGAGCTTAGAAGATTATGTAGGGCAAAAACATCTGATTGGTAAAGGAAAGGTCCTATGGAATCTAATTGAAAAAGATCAAGTAACCAGTATGATTTTCTGGGGTCCACCCGGTGTTGGTAAGACAACTTTGGCTAGGATCATCGCTCATAAGACACAATCCCGCTTTATTGATTTTAGTGCTGTCACAAGTGGCATACGAGAAATCAAACAAGTCATGAAAGAAGCAAGTGATGCCAGAGCGTTTGGAAAACGAACTATTTTATTCGTAGATGAGATTCATCGTTTTAACAAGGCACAACAGGATGCTTTTTTACCTTATGTGGAAAAAGGCAGCATCATCTTAATTGGAGCGACAACGGAAAACCCTTCCTTTGAGATTAATTCTGCCCTCTTATCGCGATGTAAAGTATTTGTTTTAAAAGGTTTGGAAACCAGTGATTTAGTGGAATTATTACAACATGCGTTACAGGATGAAAAAGGCTTTGGAACTTTAAATGTGCAGATGGAAGATAGCATGTTGGATATGATTGCCCAGTTTGCCAATGGAGATGCCAGAGTCGCTTTGAATACCTTGGAAATGGTCGTATTGAATGCAGAAAAAACAGATGAAGGGTATCTTGTCACAAAAGAAACGCTGGAGCAGTGCATCCATCAAAAATCCTTATTGTATGATAAAAAAGGGGAAGAACATTATAATCTGATCAGCGCTTTGCATAAATCCATGCGCAACAGTGATGTGCAGGCAGCTATTTACTGGCTTGCACGTATGTTAGAGGCTGGAGAAGATCCATTGTATGTGGCAAGAAGATTGGTACGCTTTGCCAGTGAGGATGTTGGTATGGCTGATAGTCGGGCACTAGAAATCTGTGTGGCGGCATATCAGGCATGTCATTTTATCGGGATGCCTGAATGCAGTGTACATCTGACACATGCTGTTACTTATTTATCTTTAGCACCTAAAAGCAATGCTTTATATATGGCTTATGAACATGCGAAAGAAGATGCCTTAAAGATGATTAGTGAACCAGTACCACTACAAATTCGCAATGCGCCGACTAAATTAATGAAGGAACTTCATTATGGGGAAGGATACCAGTATGCGCATGATTATGAGGATAAGCTGACAACCATGCAATGTTTGCCACCTACTTTACAGGGAACGATTTATTATGAACCTACCATGCAAGGTTCTGAGAGTAAGGTCACTGCACGTATGAAGCAGATTGAGGAATGGCGCAAGAAGCATAAGTGATATATAAAAAATATGGCATAAAAAGGAAGAATAGGTCATTTTCTGCATGAAAAAGGGAAATCATTAATATGTTCTTTCCGTTAGAAACATGCTATACTTGTGTTAGTTAAAGATAACATCATAAAGACACTGTGTATGGTTTTAAAAATCATGGACATAGTAAAAAAGGAGGACTTGAATATGAATGAGAAAAGAAAATTAGTATTGGTAGGTACCGGCTTTGTCGGTATGAGTATGGCATACAGCTTCTTAAACACTGGCGGTATCGATGAATTGGTTTTGATTGACGTTAATCATGATAAAGCCGTAGGAGAAGCGATGGACTTACAGCATGGACTTCCTTATGCACGTGGAAAAATGACGATCAAAGCTGGTGGTTATGAAGAATGTAAAGATGCAAGCATCGTTGTGATTACAGCCGGTGTTACGATGAAGGAAGGCGAAAGTCGTCTGGATATTGCGGCCAAAGACACGATGATCTTAAAAAGCGTGACCGAAAATATCATGAAATCAGGCTTTGATGGTATTATTGTAGTTGCCAGCAATCCGGTTGACAGCATGACCTATGTTGCTCAAAAAGTAAGTGGTTTACCAAAAGAAAGAGTTATTGGTTCTGGTACGATCTTAGATACTGCCAGATTGCGTTATCTGATGAGTGAATATCTGGATGTATCTTCCAGCAATATTCATGCCTATATTATGGGAGAACATGGAGATTCCAGTTTTGTACCTTGGACAAATGCCTATGTTGGATGTAAGAATTTGTTAGATATTCTGGATGAACAAGGTAAAGACTTAAGTGATCTGCATGAAATTTATACACAGGTACAGCAGGCTGGTTATGAAATTATCAAACGGAAACGTTCTACGTATTATGGAATCGGGCTTTCTTTGAATCGTTTGGTACATGCTATCTTGGATGATGAAAATGTAATCTTAACAGTCTCTGCATATCAGGAAGGTGAATATGGCCAGGAAGGCTTATATATTGGTGTTCCTGCTATTATCAACCGCAATGGTATTCGTGAAATTGTGAAATTAGAATTAAATGAAGTTGATCAGGCGAAATTTGATGCTAGCTGTGAAACATTGCGCAGCATCAACACAGGAACGATTGACCCATTGTTATAATTGATGAGCTCTCTTGGCAAACGTTAGCAGCGTTTGAACGGAGAGCTTTTTCTTTCTTTATGGGAATGTGAAAGTTCTTAGTAAAAGGGCAAAAAGGACGATCGATTGCTATACACATGCCATCATAAAGGTATAGCGCATAGGGGGGATAAGAAGGCGTGTTACTATCTCTATAGGAGTAGTTTGTGTAAGGATGAAACATTTCATCTAGGTTCTGATGTCAATTGTAACTTTGCAAGTGTATGGATTTATGCTATGATAACAGCGTTAAAATGGTAAAAGGTTATTGTTAAAAAGCAATGGTAAGGCCTTTTACAATCGTGATAAAGTAGTATGAAAAGGGGTAATCGAAGATGAATAAGGCAATGATTTCGACATGGAAAATGTCGTATGATGGAATGCTGAAGGCAAAAGATATATTGCAGCAGGATGGCTCTGTACAGGCGGCAATCTTAGCTGCTATTCAGGATGTAGAAGCTAGAGAAGAATTTATCTCTGTTGGACATGGCGGTTTGCCGAATGCGCAGGGACATGTGCAGTTGGATAGTGCTTATATGAATGGAAATACGCTTGGTTTTGGTGGTATCATCGAAGTTGAAAATGTTGAAAGTCCAATTGCGGTAGCGGCTAAGCTAAGTGATTATAAAGTAAATTGTTTACTGTCAGGCAAGGGTGCGGAGGCCTTTGCACAAGAAGAAGGTTTTGCTTTTCAAAATCACATGACGCCTCAAAGTAAAAAACGATGGCAAGATAAACAAAAAGAAGACATGGAATTAAAAGCATATGAAGGACATGATACAGTTTGTGTGCTAGGAAAGTGTCAGGATGAGCTAGCAGCAGGAGTATCTACCAGCGGATTGTTTATGAAACATGAAGGACGTGTAGGAGATTCTCCAATCATCGGTTCCGGTTTTTACAGTGATGCCCTGTATGGAAGTGCTGCAGCTACCGGATTGGGAGAAGATATCATGCGTGGATGCTTATCCATTCGCATAGTCGATGCCATGGCAGCAGGTATGTCTGTACAAGCAGCCGTCGATACAGTATTAGATGCACATGTAAAACGCATGCAGATGGCCAATCGTACCTGTGATGCGATCAGTGTGATTGCTATGGATAAGGATGGGAATTGTGGCGCTTCCACAAATATTTCAGAATTTCCATATGTTGTCATTCAAGAAGATGACATCAAGTTAATGGTTGCGACTTATCAAAATGGAAAGCATGACAACTTTGAAGCAGATGCCGCATGGATAAAGCAATATACCGGAGATTAGGTATACATGCGCAAAAAACAGATTTAAAGCTTTTAGGTATGCTGAAAGCTGATTGGAAATGATATAAGCAATAAGAAAAAACGTAGCATGAAAAGATATGATCACTTCTAAGTAGACAACGTAAATAAAGAAAACGTTGTCTATAAAAGAAATGATGTGCTACGTTTTTTTAAACACTTTTTTATATCTTTTTTTCTTTTTGTCATCTTTTCAATCATGAAGGGCTTATTAGAAATCAGTTGAAAGAAATGCTTACATAAACACTATCGATAATAGCTAACCTTTTCAGGATCATACTGATCAATTCTTGTCTTATCTTCTGCACTGTATCCAACAGCAACGACAGCAACAGGCAATAGATGATCTTTTAAATGGAAATACTCTTTAAACTTGCTAATGCGCTCTTTTGAAGGGCCAACAGCACACCAACAAGTGCCAAGGCCTTGATGCACACCTTCAATCAACATATTTTCAATGGCAGCGGCAGCATCTACATACAAATATTCATCGACTGGATTTGCGTTGCGATCTCCCATAACGAGAATCGCACAATAGGCTTCTTTCATCATCCCGGTATAAGGCTGAAGCTCTGTCATATGATTTAATGTTTCTCTATTCGTGATGACTAGAAAACGCCAGCTCTGTGTGTTTCTGGCCGTTGGTGCATTCATGGCAGCTCTTAACATTTCTTCTAATTTTGCTTGTTCCACTTCACGATTTTGATAATGGCGAATACTAACACGATTAAATAGTTCCTCTAACATAACATGATGCCTCCTTTTCTATCAGTATAGCACAGAAATGAGAAACATGTATCGCGAATGCATGGTTGATGATAGTATCGTATGATAGAGGAGAAAAGCGATGTTGAAAAAAGCAATTGTCATGATGATTCATAGGAAGATTTTGTTTCTTTACTTGTTCACATCATGATGATATTGAATATGCATAATGTATGAAAAAAAGAGTTCCTGTGAAGTGAACCCAATTATTTGGACAAAAAGTAAATAAGCTAAATCAAGTAGTTAATAAGGATTGATTTCTGTATTGT
>NZ_CAXUBY010000066.1:0-10273 GCF_964249515.1 Eubacterium sp. 3_1_31 | reverse complement strand
AACAAAGGAAGTATAAAAAAACAGAAGTAAATCCAAGATGTTAAATTTGGAAATACCCCTGTTTGTCGACAGTCTGACAGTGCCAACGGCGCTGTTTTCTTTTTTATGGAAACATCGATATGTCTAGTATAACCAGATGTATTCATCAGTACTTTAGAGAGCTAGAAAAATTATTCAACGTTTCGAGCTTTAAAGCTTAGAGCCTAAAAGATTCTACATGTCTTATATTCTTTTCATATGGTTATAAAATTATGGAAAAGCTTTTTTATTCTAAGAACTTACAATTTTTGTAAAATTATCAGAAATTATGGTGAATAGGATGTAGAATCTGCTATTTATAGCAGATTATCTATGGACAACTGCTAAGGAAATCTATACTATATAAAACGAAGGAGTGGTGTGGTATGGAAGAAAAACAGCTAATGGAGGTAGATGAAAAAGAAGTTGCGATCATCCAGTTTTTTCGCAGTCTTTCAAATGAACAAAAGGAAACCTTCTGTGACTTTTTAATTACGCTGAAACAGTTTTTAAATGATGAAAAAAGCTGAGTAAATGGCTTACTTTATCTATCGCCTATGCTATAATAAAGATAACAAATGCATAACGATATAAGACAGAGGTAACACGAATGAATGAAAAGGATGTAAGGAATAATCTGGGGTATTGCGGAAAGGCATGTGCGCTTTGTGCAGATGCTTGGTTTTGCAAAGGCTGTAAATCCAATGATCCAACACTGGCAAGGCATATGCAGAAGACAGGTTGTTATCAACAGCATTGTTGTAAAGAAAAAGGCATTGCTGGCTGTTGGGATTGTGATGATGCTCCTTGTGATAAGGATGTGTTCGCACTGGATGAACCTGCTGTTTATCGTGCAGCGATTCGCTGTGCAAAGTATGGGGGCCCTATGGAATTGGCTGGTAAGATTTTTTTGAATCAGATACATGGGATATGTTATCCATTGGCATATTTTGGCTGTGAGGATGAACAAGAAGCACGAAGGCTGCTAGATACATATGAAGAAGAAGTAACAGAGAAAGTAAACAATAACTAGTCTCATTTGTGATAGCATCATAGAAACGATCATCAGAGAAAAGGCGGTAAAACCTAAGAGAACCATTTCGTCATAAGGAGGAATGGTTTTTTTTAGGTTCTATGTTTATGATAGGGTTTATGGTTTTTATAACAATAAAGCATTTACTGTTTTAATACAGAAATCGTATGGTATATTCATTTTGCTATAGCATGGGTACCATTGGAATTTCTATATTATCGAAGGATATTCATAATATAAGTTCCATTCGTAGAAACATCATTTTATGGTTTAAAGGGGAGGTAAAGGAAGTAAACGTAATACAGTATGTAAATTAATTTCATAGATTAAATGAAAATATTTCAAAATAATGATTGACATTTACATTCCTTGGAAGTAAGATAGATATAGAATATGAATGCGTCGAAAAGAAATAGTAGGTTTAGGGAACATGACAGAGAGTCTTTCATTGGTGGAAGAAAGATATGCATAACTATTCACGAACACATCTTGGAGCAGTTTCAGGGAACTTCAGTAGCTGAAATCGGAAATGACCCTGCACCCGTTATCGTGCTAGAGTATGTTGGTACTCGAAGAGGTTGGTGCTGTGAGGCATCAATGAACTAAGGTGGAAACACGTAAGGTAACTTTCGTCCTTTGGATGAAAGCTTTTTTTGTATAAAGCGATGCATGCTATCCCCATCTAGATGCATACGGATAGAAAGATAGCAAGGGAGGAACAAACATGAAAAAATTTGCCATACCAGAAGGGACAAGAGATTTGATTTTAGGTGAATGCAGTGTAAAAAAAGCATTGCAGAAGGAAATCGAGGCTGTATTTGATAGTTACGGCTATAAAGAAATCATTACTCCATCTATTGAATTTTACCAAACATATCAGGTTGGATTTGATAACGTAAAAGATGAGTCGATGTATAAATTCTTTGATCATAATGGTCGTATTTTAACACTTCGCATGGATATGACCGTACCGATCGTTCGTGTTGCCACAACGCGTTTTAAGGATCAAAAGCCGCCGTTTCGTTTTCAGTATTGCGCGAACGTTTATAAAGTAAAGGAGTCTTTTGCCGGTAAGCGCAATGAAGTAACCGATTGTGGTATTGAATTGTTGGGACAGAGTGCCGAAGAAAGTGATCTGGAAATTCTTGTTTGTGCATGTGAAGTCATGGAGAAACTGAAACAAGATGCATATACCTTAGAATTAGGCAATATCAATTTTTTCCATAGCGCATGCAGCGATTTACATTTAGATGAAGAAGATATAAAAACACTGGCTGATTTGATTGATCGTAAAAGCATGAGTGAATTGAGTTCTTTTTTAGAATCTTTAGCGCTGAGTGAGGAAGTACAGACTTTCTTTCTACAGCTGCCATGGTTGTGTGGGGATGTAGAGGTGTTAAAAGAAGCATTGCCTTATTGTTTTCATCCCAAGCTTAGAGCCATCATTGCCGGTTTGAAGGAGTTATATGATCAATTAAAAGAATTAGGTTATGAAAAACATATTACCTTTGATTTAGGTAAAGTACCGCATTTGAATTATTACAGCGGTTTATTATTTGAAGGCTTTGTGGAAGGCATTGGAACCAGTGTTTTAAGTGGAGGACGTTATGACACCTTGGCAGAAAAATTCGGCAGTCCGATGCCGGCAATTGGCTTTTCCGTAAAATTAGATTATGTATTACCGGTCTTGGAAAAAGTAGCGACGAAGCAGCCAAGTGTTAGGTTATGTTATCCAATGAAGGCAAAAGTAAAAGCTTTGCAAAAGGCGAAAGAACTGCGCAAGGACCATATCGTGGAATTGTTGCAGGATGAGGCGTATGAGGATGTCTGTGTGATTAAGGAGGATGTACGATGAGCATTGCGATTGCATTAACCAAAGGAAGATTAGAGAAAGAAACCATCAAACTGTTGGAAAAAAGCGGTTATGGGATAGAAAGTGTGAAAAATAAAGGCAGACAGCTGGTTTTTCAGGATTCGCAAAAAGATGTGCAGTATTTCCTTGTGAAAGCAAATGATTGTATCACGTATGTTCAGCATGGCGTTGCAGATATTGGCGTAGTTGGGAAAGATACGCTGTTAGAAGGCGATAAGGATTATTATGAAATGCTGGATCTGGGAATCGGAAAATGTAAGTTTATCGTTGCCGGATTACAAGGAAAAAGTCCTTTTGATAAAGTTGGACATGTCAAGATCGGCACCAAATATCCTAATATCGCAAAGAAATATTTCTTAGCGAAAGGCATGGATGTGGAACTGATTAAGATTGATGGCAGTGTGGAATTGGCACCGCTTTTAGGACTTTGCGATGGTATTGTCGATATTATGGAAACCGGTACGACGTTAAAAGAAAATGGACTTGTGGTATTTGATACGGTATGTGAAATCAGTGCCAGAGTGATTGTGAATAAAGCGAGCTTTAAATTAAAGCGAAAAGAGATTTCACAAGTATTAGAGGATTTAAAAGAAAGCTTGGGTGAGAATGATGTTACGACAAATTGATCCAAACGATCACGAAAAATTACGAGAATACTTAGATAGCCGCAGTGAGGATATCAGCACGGAAGTAATCTTAAAGGTTACGGAAATATTACATGCGGTGAAAAAGGAAAAAGATGCAGCCATCAAGCGTTATACCAAACAGTTTGATGGCATTGATTTAGAAGATTACAGAGTAAGGGAAGAAGAAATCAATGAAGCGGCTGCCCAAGCAGATCCAAAATTTGTGGAAAGCATGAGGCAGGCAAAAGTGAATATTGAATATTTCCACAATGCACAGAAGCAGCATGGCTATCTGCTTGAAAAAGCTAAGGGCATTTATTTGGGACAGCGTGTCTTGCCTCTGGATAGTGTGGGCATCTATGTTCCCGGAGGCCGGGCGCAATATCCTTCTAGCGTTTTAATGAACGCCATTCCCGCACGTATTGCCGGAGTAAAGCGAATTGTCATGATTACACCACCATCCAAGATGGGAACTTTACATCCTAATATTGCCGCAGCCGCAAAATTAGCAGGAGTAACAGAAATCTATAAGGTTGGCGGTGCTCAGGGCATTGCCGCATTAGCTTATGGAACAGAAACCATCGCAAAAGTGGATAAAATTGTTGGCCCCGGTAATATCTTTGTGGCAGCAGCTAAAAAACTAGTTTATGGCAAAGTGGATATTGATATGATTGCCGGTCCTAGTGAAATCTTAGTCATCGCGGATGCGGATGCTAATCCAGCTTATGTAGCAGCTGATTTGTTATCTCAGGCAGAGCATGATCCGATGGCCAGTGCAATCTTAGTGACAACATCTTCAAAACTATTGGAGAATGTGAATAAAGAGTTAGTCAAGCAAACTGCTGTCTTGCCGAAACGCGAAATTGTTGAGCAATCCTTAAAAAATTATGGTACAGCGATTTGTTGTGCAAGCTTATCTGCATGTGTGGAAATTGCCAATGCCATCGCCCCGGAACATTTAGAGCTAATGGTAAAGCAGCCCATGCAACTGCTTCATGAAGTGCGTCATGCCGGCAGTGTGTTCTTAGGCTATTACACTTGTGAAAGTGTTGGAGATTATTACGGTGGTACCAATCATGTCTTGCCTACCAGTGGTACCGCTCGCTTCTCAAGTGCCTTAGGGGTAGATAGTTTTATTAAGAAGAGCAGTTATTTACAATATAGTGAAGAAGCTATTCAGGCATATGGCGATAATATTATTTGTATGGCACAACAGGAAGATCTGGATGCGCATGCCAATGCCGTGAAGGTGAGGTTGAAGAAATGAAACAGGTAGAAACCTATGCACCTCCTAAAGAGAATGGCAAGATCATGTTGAATGCAAATGAATTGTATTGTGATCTTGATGAAGCATTGCGTAAGGAAGTGTTACATGAACTCAACAAGCTTTCCTTTCATCGCTATCCGGATGAAACAAGCAAAGAGCTGATTGAAGCGTATGCCAAAGTTATGGAACTGGATGCTGCTTGCATATTGGCTGGTAATGGCAGTGATGAAATGCTTGGGTTTCTGATTCAGTATTTCCTGGGGAAAGATAAGAAACTATATACCTTACAACCGGATTTCTCTATGTATGATTATTATGCCGGCATGCAAGAAACGCAGGTAGTCAAGTTTGTGACTGATGCGGATGGTCGTTTTGATGTCGATGCTTTCATTGAACAAGGACGTGAACAGCGCGTGGATATGATCTTATTTTCAAATCCTAACAATCCCAGCGGACATGCCCTGTCCAATCAAGAACTGTTAAAGATTGTCGATGCTTTTCCTTGTATACCGGTTGTCATTGATGAAGCATATGCGGAATTTGCACGTGACAGCATGCTTAAGGAAACAAGCAATTATACCAATCTGTATGTAACTCGTACATTATCCAAGGCCTATGGCTTAGCTGGTGTGCGCTTAGGTTTTTTGATTGGTAATAAAGCGATGATGCAAACCTTGCGGCCACATATTGTGCCTTATAATATATCAAGCGTTGATCAGAAGATAGGGGCGGTTGTATTGCGCCATGCTTCACGATATCAACCATTGATACAATCGATTTGTGAAGAACGTGATAAGCTCTATCAAGCATTAGCAAATCTGCAAACTATCACCTTTTATCCTTCACAGGCCAATTATTTATATGGCCGCAGTCAGCGCAAACAGGCAATGTTAAAACGTTTGCAAGAACATGGCATCGTAATACGAAATTATGCGAATGATGATAGTTTTCGTATCACTATTGGCAGTAAAGAAGAAAATGCATGCATAAAAGATTTGCTAGTAGCATTTGATAAGGAGGATACCTATGAGATTGGCTGAAGAAGTACGGACAACAAAAGAAACAAACATTCAATGTAAGGTCAACTTGGATGGCAGTGGGCAGGCTGCTGTTGCTACCGGTATTGGCTTCTTTGATCATATGTTGACATTGCTTGCGTTTCACTCTGGTTTTGATATTACTATGCAAGCAAAAGGAGATTTAGAAGTATGTGATCACCATACTGTTGAAGATTGCGGTATCATCTTAGGCAGCTGTGTAAAGCAGGCGCTAAAGGATAAACGAGGAATAGCACGCTATGGCTCTATGAATCTTCCCATGGATGAAACCTTGGCGAATGTTAGCTTGGATATCAGCGGCCGCAGTTATCTGGTATACCATTGTGAATTAAAACGCGATACGATTGGCACTTTCTCATGTGAAATGGTTGAAGAATTCTTACGTGCTTTTGCGTTTCAGGCAGGAATTACCTTACATGTGAATGTTTTCTATGGAACCAATGATCATCATAAGGTAGAAGCGATCTTTAAAGCCTTAGGACGCGCATTAGAGCAAGCTACACAGGTCATAGGGGATGCTTTTCCTAGTACAAAGGGGATGTTAGAATGATTGCCATCATTGATTATGGCATGGGCAATTTGCATAGTGTAGAAAACGCTTTGCATCATTTGAACGCTGCCTGCATCATTACCAATCAAGCAGCCCAAATACAACAAGCAGATAAATTGGTTTTACCGGGTGTGGGAGCTTTTCCCGATTGTATGAAACATTTAGAAGAATTAGGCTTATTGCCTGTACTACAAGAAGAAGTGCTGCAGAAAAAGAAACCATTATTGGGAATCTGCCTTGGTATGCAGGCGTTGTTTGAAGATAGTTATGAAGGTACGTACACGAAAGGTTTAGGCTTTTTACAAGGCAGTATCGTAAAAATGCAAGATTCGAATGTAAAGATTCCACATATCGGCTGGAATCTGTTAGAACCAATGCAAAAGGCTTCCGTTTTCGATAAGCTGAGTCAAGCTCCTTTTGTTTATTACGTGCATTCCTATTATGCACAGAACTATCGCCCTGAAGATATCTTAGGATATTCCAGCTATGGCAGCTTAAAGATACCGGGACTTGTACGTAAAGATAATATCTTAGGAGCACAGTTTCACCCGGAAAAAAGCGGAGAAGATGGATTGAACATATTACGTTGGTTCAAGGAGGAATTTGCATGATCATTTTACCAGCAATTGATATCATTGAACAAAAGCCTGTGCGCTTGTATCAAGGGGATTATAACAGGCAGGAACAGGTCGGAAACAATATTTTAGATCTCGCAAAGACCTTTGAAAAAGAAGGTGCCCAATACTTGCATATGGTGGATTTAGATGGTGCTAAGAAGGGAGAAAAGTGTAATCAGCAACTGATTTGTGAGGTCGCTGCTTCCTTGCATATCCCGGTAGAAGTCGGCGGTGGTATTCGCAGCATGGAGGATGTGGCATATTATTTGGAGCATGGTGTAGAGCGCGTTATTTTAGGTACTGCTGCTATTGAAGATCGCACTTTCCTAAAACAAGCCATTAAGCGCTATCAAACACATATCGCGGTTGGTATTGACTGTCGTGATGGTTATGTATGTGGCAGAGGATGGTTAAGTGAATCAAAGCTTTACTACCTAACATTTGCAAAAGAAATGCAAGCGTTAGGAGTAAAAACGATTATTGTAACCGATATTGCCAAGGATGGAACCATGATGGGACCTAATCTAGAAATGTTAAAGAAGTTAAAGGAAAGTGTTTCCATTAACGTCATTGCCTCTGGAGGAATCAAAGATATCACCCATATTCAGGCCTTAAAAGAATTGGGTATATATGGTGCCATCACCGGAAAGGCGATGTATGCCAAAACCTTATCACTACCAGAGGCATTAACCCTTTGTAAGGAGGAATAGCTATGCATACAAAACGTATCATCCCCTGTTTGGATGTCAAGGATGGCCGTGTGGTAAAGGGCATTAATTTTGTTGGATTAAAGGAAGTCGGTGATCCTGTAGAATTAGCAAAATCCTATTATGAACAAGGTGCGGATGAATTAGTATTTCTTGATATCACTGCGACCCATGAACAGCGTGATACTATGGTGCAAGTGGTAGAAAAAGTCGCCAGTGCTATTTTTATTCCCTTCACGGTTGGCGGCGGTATTCGCAGTGTTGAGGATATTCGCAAGATGTTATTAGCAGGTGCTGATAAAGTTTCTTTGAATTCAGCAGCCGTGAAGAATCCCAAGCTGATTCAGGAGGGAGCTGCCATTTTCGGCAATCAGTGTATCGTCTTAGCGGTTGATGGAAAGAAACGCCAAGATGGTAGTGGCTGGAATGTATATGTCAATGGCGGTCGAGTAGATACCGGCTTGGATCTTTTAACATGGGTCAAGCAGGCAGTAGAATTGGGAGCAGGGGAAATTTTATTAACCAGTATGGATGCCGATGGTACAAAGCAGGGCTTTGATATAGCGCTGTGTAAGGCGGTTCGGGATATCGTTGATGTTCCGGTGATTGCATCCGGTGGTTGTGGCAGCTTACAGCATTTTGCCGAAGTTTTTGATGAAGATGCCGCAGATGCCGCATTGGCTGCCAGCATGTTTCATTATGGTGAAGTGAGTGTGCCTCAGGTCAAGCATTATCTAAAAGAGAAAGGAATTGCGGTGCGTTTATGATAGAGATTGATTTTATGAAAGGCAATGGCTTAGTACCGGTCATCGTACAGGATGTTACGACTAAAGAAGTGTTGATGCTGGCCTATATGAATGAAGAAAGTTTGCAAAAAACAATAACAAGCGGTTTTGCTACGTATTGGAGTCGCTCCCGTCAGGAACTATGGCTAAAAGGTGAAACTAGCGGACATTACCAACATGTGAAAGATATTCGTGTGGATTGTGACAATGATACATTACTGTTACTTGTAGAACAGACAGGGGCAGCTTGTCATACCGGTCATTACAGCTGTTTTTATCGGAATGTAGAAGGAGAAGAGCTATGAAAGAGTTAGATGTCTTATATGAAACCATAAAAGAGCGTAAAGCGCATGGAGAAGAAGGGTCTTATACCAGCTATTTATTTAACAAGGGAACTGAAAAAATTCTGAAAAAGGTTGGTGAGGAGTGCAGTGAGGTAATCATTGCGACGCTTGCGCAACAAAAAGAAGATAAGATCAATGAACTTAGTGATTTATTGTATCATCTGTTAGTATTGATGGTCGATCAGGATATCACCTTAGAAGAAGTGAATGAAGAATTGGCAAAAAGAAGCCAAAAGACACATAATTTAAAGGCAGAACGTAAACCAATCGAGAAACTGTAAGCGCAGTTTCTTTTTTGTCTCTGCAACATAGAGGCATTAATTTTTTCTTAATCGCATAGTGAATTGAATAGTGACTGAATAAAAATATCATAAACATGAGAATGTGATATAATAATGCCAAGGATAGAAAGAGGCGCATTTCTATGAAAAAGGTAACAAAATCTTTGGGACCATCATCGTGTATACGATGAAAAGTCTGGCATTGCCTTCAAACTTTGTGATATTTGCTCTTTTCTTCGTCTTTATCCCGGTGTTATTCTTTCTATGCGATTATCTTTCCTTGTGGAAAACCAAAAAGCAGCCAAACTAAATAGAAAATGGAGGAAGTTCTATGAATTTTAAAATTGAAAATTGGAAATTATTAGTGTTATCAATCTTTTATCTGATATTTTCTGTCTTATCCTACAGTATTTCAAAGGAACAGTATTTAAATTTCTTTATGATTGCCGGTATCATTGTCGCCCTTGTCGGGTTGTTTCAAATACTGGTGTATTTCTTTAAGAAAGATTATTTAAAGCCAAATGAATTCAGTTTTTCATTCGGCGTCTTGTATTTGTTGGCCGGTGTGATAGTCGCATGTAAGCCAAGTGTGATCGTAGATAATTATCCTATCGTATTAAGTGGTTTGGTTGTCTTAGACAGTACGTTGCGTTTACAATATTCCATGAATTTATTCCGCCTGCAAGATGCACAATGGAAGGTGAACTTAGGATTTGCTATTGCACCTTTGCTCATCGGTATGGTTTTGATCTTAGTGAACATGGAGGATAAACTCTTACATAATTGTTTCAGCTTTTTATTGATTCTGGATGCGATTGCAAACTTTTATACAATCTTATACTATAAACGCATCGTACGCCGGTATGGAAGAAATGGTGAACAAATTTTGGATATTGCCAGTGATGAGGCTAAACAACAGGAACAGATAGATGGCAATGATGTCATCGTCAAATAAACAAGTGCTATTCTTTTTTAGGATAGCATTTTCTTTTCCTGCTTTTTATTAGTTTATCACGTTAATTCGTATTATTTCTTATAAATTATATATGTCTTTTTAACTATCTTTTTATATCTTCTCAAATGTCCGCAAAGCCTTATTTTATCGGCTCTACGG
>NZ_CAXUBY010000065.1:0-12707 GCF_964249515.1 Eubacterium sp. 3_1_31 | reverse complement strand
TGGTAAGCCGTATGCCTTAGTAGGGCACGTACGGTTTGATAAGGGGCGGTAGTTTAATGACTATCGCCTACTTTCTTAATGCAACTAAACTTTTAGGGAGTTTCACTAGAAAATTAGGGGGCAACTTTAGGGGAATGAAAAAACAAACAAGAAAGTTAAGACCCCTAAAGATTTTGGATACCCCCTTTTTTATGCCATCAGCATTCTGTCAAAATGGAGGATATCTGTTATAATACATACAGAAAGTGAGGGATTTTATGCTTTATATCATTTCACCGACAAAAACAATGAAAACAACGACCCATTACAAACCATCTGCCATGCCACAGCTGTGGGAAAAAGCAGAGTTGCTTTTAGCGAATATAAAGATGTTAACAGTAGAAGATATTATGCATTTCATGCATGTGAAAGAAGCATTGGCTATACAGACAAAACAACGCTTTGATCAATTGTCTTTTCATGAGAATGGCTATTGTGCAATAGAAGCTTATGATGGCTTACAATTTAAATATATGCAAATGGAAGATTTAGCGATGAGCGAGCTTTCCTATCTTCAGGAACATCTGCGTATCCTCAGCGCTTTTTATGGCATTGTCAGACCCTTTGACAGTATTCAACCTTATCGCTTAGAAATGCAATGTAAACTAAAGGTACAAGATTATAACGATCTATATGCATATTGGCAAGATACTTTGGCTAAAGTATTGCTAAAGGAAGTTCATACGCATAAAGAGAACTATCTTTTGAATCTTTCAAGTAAAGAATATGAGAAAGCAATACGTCCCTATATTCCAAAAGAACAATGGATTGATGTTATTTTCCAAGTAGAAAAAAAGGGAAAACGTAAAGTTGAGGCAACACAGGCCAAGATGGCAAGAGGACGCATGGTTCACTTTTTGGCACAGCGACAAGTAGAAACTTTGGCAGAAGTTTATCAGTTTCAAGAAGATGGTTATCAGCTAGATAAGGAACGAACTGGAAATCAGCAGATCGTATTTTATAAAAAAGGATAAAATGATAAGATTTTAAGGTAATCCTGTTTGCATAGAGATTGATTCCTTGATAAAATTTAAACCGTTCTAGAAAGGAGTCAAAAGAATGGATTATATAAAACTTATCGGTATCGTTATCATCGTCGCTGGCTTTGTCATGAAATTTGATGTTTTAGCGACCGTGTTGATTGCCGGTTTTGTAACTGGCTTGGTATCCGGATTAAGCTTTATGGAAATATTACACATTATGGGAGAATCCTTTGTGAATAATCGCTTGATGTCGATTTTTTTGGTGATTTTTCCTGTTATTGCGATTATCGAGCGATATGGACTTAAGGAACGCTCTGCTTATTTGATAGGGAAGATTAAAAATGCATCTGCCGCCAAGGTATTGGCTTTGTATATGATCATACGCAGTATTGCCAGTGCCGCAAATATACGAATCGGAGGACATGTAGAATTTGTACGTCCTTTGATTTTGCCGATGTCAGAGGCGGCAGCAGAGAAGGCTAAGGGGGAACCCTTAAATGAAAAGCAAAGAGATACATTAAAAGGAATGACAGCCTCCATTGAGAACTATGGGAACTTTTTTGCGCAAAATCTGTTTCCTGCCGCAAGTGGTGTCTTATTGATACAGGGAGCGTTAGCAGAAGCCGGCTATGGAGAAGTTACGATCAGTTCTGTAGCAGCAGCTTCCATACCGGTGGCCATAATTGTCCTGTGCTTAAGCTTTGTGCAGGTTTGGCTAAAGGATAAGAAATTGCGAAGGAGGGAAGAATAAAATGGCGGCATTCTTAGATTATGCAGCGGAATTTATCTTTATCCTTTGTGGATTTATCAGTTTTAATGCAGCCTATCGGGCTTTGGAAAATGAACATGCCAAAGTGGGGACGACATTGTTTTGGAGCATCCTTGGGGTTATCTTTATGTTTGGTAAGGTGTTACCCTATGAAGTGTGCGGCATCTTGTTATTAGTGATGGGCGGTTTGACCATGACCCATCAAGTACAAGTTGGTACATTTGCGCCAGTAGATCAAAAAGCACGTCAACAATACAGTGAAAAAATTGGTAATAAGATATTTATACCGGCGGTGTTGGTAGCGGTTGTGGCGTTGATATTGTCAAGAGTGAAACTTGGTGAATTAGCGTTACCCGGTGCGGTAATGGTTGGAACAGGATGCATCCTTGCTTTATTTACCGCTATGTTTATTTGTCGTCCAAACTTTCAGGATACACGCCATGATACGGCTAGATTGCTGATGCAGGTGGGAAGTGCCTCCTTGTTGCCACAGTTGTTAGGTGCATTGGGGCAGGTATTTACTAAAGCCGGTGTTGGCGATGTTATATCAACAATGATGGCTGGTATCTTACCAGAAGGTAGTATCTTCTTTGGTGTGGTTGTCTATTGCCTTGCGATGGTCATTTTTACGATGATCATGGGAAATGCTTTTGCGGCTTTTTCAGTTATAACGGTAGGGATAGGTATTCCATTTGTGATTGCTCAAGGCGGTGATGCCAGTGTTGTTGGAGCTTTAGGTATGACGTGTGGATATTGTGGAACATTATTAACACCGATGGCGGCAAATTTTAACATTGTACCGACGGCCGTATTAGAAACAAAGGATAAATGGACCATCATCAAAGCACAGGCACCAATGGCTTTGTTGTTGATTCTCATTCATATCATCTTGATGCTGACCTTAGCTTTTTAAAAAAGTTTAAAAAGCTTTGATTGGCACAGAATAAAGCGTATGGAAAGGAGAACATACAGCACATAACAGCTGTATCATAAGATTATGAAAATATTAGTAACAGGTTTTGATCCGTTTGGAAAGGAAAGTATCAATCCGGCAATCGAGGCAGTGAAACGTTTAGATGATGAAATTGCGAATGCACAGATCATAAAATTAGAAATACCAACGATTGCCCATACATCTCTTGCCGTCATCAAACAGGCGATTGAAGACCATGAACCGGACATGGTGCTATCCATTGGTCAGGCAGGAGGCAGAAGTGATATCACGGTAGAGCGCATTGGTATCAATATTGATGATTATCGCATTGCAGATAATGGTCATCAGCAGCCTATCGATGAAAAAATCTTTGCGGATGGTCCGGATGCTTATTTTGTTAATCTGCCGATTAAGGCGATGGTCAAAAGCATACGCTCTGCAGGTATACCAGCCTCTATATCTAATTCAGCAGGGACCTTTGTGTGCAATCATGTTACCTATGGCGTTCGCTATTTATTAGAAAAACGTGGAAAAGGACAAAAAAGTGGGTTTATTCATATTCCATATCTCCCAAGTCAGGTTGTTGATAAACCAAATCAGCCAAGTATGGCATTGGATATCATTGTAAAAGGTATTCAAGCGGCGATAACGGCAATGGTTGAGCAAGCAATTGATGTTAAAGAAAGTGAAGGCACGATTTGTTAATGAAACAGATATTTGTATATGGTTCTTTACGTAAGGGAATGTATAACTATGAACGTTATCTGAAAGGGAAAAGCCGCTTTGTTGGATATGGATATGTAAAAGGCTGCCTCTACGCATTAAAAGATGCGGCGTATCCGGCATTGCTGGATGGTGATCAAGATGTCTTTGGTGAAATTTATGAGATTGATGAACAGGTTGCATCAGCGATTGATGAGCTGGAGGGCTGTCATAAAGATACGTTAGGGGAGTACTACAAAGCACGAAAGATAATACGTACAACACAAGGCGCACTTTTAGAATTGGAAGTCTATTGCTTTTCCTTGGATTATGAAAAGAATGCGGAGCGTTTAAAAGCGGTAATTCCGCATGGAGATTTTGTGAAATATGTTAAGGAAGAAAAGAAAGAGGCAATATAAAAGATAGAAGCAAATAGCAAGCAGATTGACACATGAAGGATCTAGGGACGTATTTGATATTGGTCTATGTGAAAGATATAGGAAATCTCTATATCGGCTGATGAGAAAGATAGCTTATTAAATAAAATAATAAGCTATATGATTTTTATAAAAGGATAACCGATCAAAGCACTTACTCAGAGGATTTGTTGAAATTGTTGCGTTCTTTGAAAGTATGGTATAATGATGCTACATGAGTGATCAAATCGAAAGGGAAAGGGGCAAAATGAATGAACTATGCGGTGAGTGCATGTCTTATGGGCGTGAATTGTAAATACAATGGCGGTAACAATGAAAATGCCAAAATTATAGCATTTTTAAAGGATCGTCCTCATCTTACAGTATGCCCTGAAATAGCCGGTGGTTTACCGGTTCCGCGGGCATGTTGTGAGATCGTTAACGGACGTATCTTGAATACAGATAAGGAAGATGTGACAGACGCTTTTATAAGAGGCGCTGAAAAGGAAGTACAGCGGTTGCTTGATGAAAAAGTAGATTTGGTAATCTTACAGCCAAGAAGCCCAAGCTGTGGAAAAGGGCGTATTTATGACGGTACTTTTCAAGGGAAATTAAAAGATGGTGATGGTGTTTTTGTACAGCTCTGTAAAAAGCAGGGAATTGAAGTGTGGAATTGTGACGAATTTCTTGAAAAACGAATCGGCTTTTTAAAATAATGGCGATTTCCTTTGTTTTCGTTAAAAAAAAGATTGTAAGTGGTATCAAAATGGTTTAAAATAGAGTATGTAAATAAGTTAATTTAGGAGGAATATAAAATGAAACAAATTACTGTATCTGTAATCGACCCAGTTGGTTTGCATGCACGTCCAGCTACTGTTGCTGTAAACGCTGCAAGCAAATTCAAATGTGAAGTTAACGTGTCTTTCAAAGGCCGTGAAGTAAACATGAAATCCATCATGGGTGTTATGTCACTGGGAATCCCAACACAGTCTGAAATCACAATCACTTGTAATGGTGATGATGAAGATTCTGCAATCGCTGCTATCGAAGAAGTATTGCGCGCACAGAAAATCATCGGTTAATGAAATTATGATGAAAAAGATGACAAAGGTCATCTTTTTTTTCAACTCTTTTATAAGGTAATAAAAAAGAAACATAATGCATCACAGAAATCTGTGGTAATCGCTTACATTTCGATAAAGTTTGATATAAAATGTAAATGAAGTATGCTATAATAGAAACAGCAATACAGAAAGGAAGAATGAGAAAATGTACAAAGATATTTATGAAAGATGGTTACATCATCCTAACCTAGATCCTTCTTATAAAGAAGTGCTTGAAAACATGGATGAAGAGACGATGAATGATGCTTTTTATACAACGATAGAATTTGGAACAGCAGGAATGAGAGGCTTGTTGGGTCCTGGAACAAATCGTATTAACATTCATACGATTCGTAAAGCAAATGTGGGATTTGCTGAATATATCTGCGCACATGGCGAAGAAGCTATGAAGCGCGGCATTGCGATTGGTTATGACAACCGTCATATGTCAAAAGAGTTTGCTATGGATTCTGCAAGGTTGTTGGCTACGTATAACATCCGTTCTTATGTGTTTGAATCCTTGCGCCCGACTCCTGAATTAAGCTTTGCAGTCAGACATTTTCAATGTTTCGGCGGTATCATGGTAACGGCTAGTCATAATCCGAAAGAATATAATGGTTATAAATTGTATGATGAAAAGGGCTGTCAGCTAGTACCGGCACTTGCTGCACAAGTTATTGATCGTGTGAATGCGGTTGCGGATGAATTGGCAATTGAGGCGAATCCAACAGCTGAACAGGAGAAACTCATTACGGTCATCGGAAAAGATGTTGATGAAGAATATTATGCTAATGTATTAAGTATCCAGTTGAATCCGGATATTCCAAAAGATGATGTGAAAATTATCTTTACCCCAGAGCATGGAACAGCCAATATTCCAGTGAAAGAGGTATATACACGTGCGGGATATCATTTTGTGGCTGTGGAAGAACAATGTACGCCAGATCCTGATTTCTCGAATACACCAACACCAAATCCTGAAGAAGCAGGTTCTTATGAAATGGCATTAGAATATGCAAAACGTGAAGATGCCGATATTATTTTGGTATGTGATCCTGATGCAGACCGTATGGGTGTCGGTGTTAAACATAATGGAGACTATAAACTATTAACAGGGAATCAAAGTGGTGCCGTTTTAATTGAGTACATCTTCTCACAATTGACAGCAAAAGGGGAAATGCCAAACAATCCTGTCATGTTTAATACCGTTGTAACCAGTGATCTTGGAGAAAAGATTGCGACAAAGTATGGTGTTGCAACAGAAAAGACATTAACCGGCTTCAAATTTATTGGTGAAAAGGTTGCGAAATATGAAAAGACAAATGAAAAGCAGTATGTATTTGGTTATGAAGAAAGTTATGGCTCTTTGATTAAACCATTCGTACGCGATAAAGATGCTCCACAGGCTTGTTTGATGCTAGCTGAAGCTGCTTGCTACTATAAAGCAAAAGGTAAGACATTAGTGGATGTATTATATGATTTGTATGCTGAATTGGGCTATTATGAAGAAAGCCAAACTTCTTTGAAATTAGAAGGACAGGCTGGAGCTGAACGCATTCAGGAAATTTTAGCTACTTTGCGTAAGAGTGAAGTAAAAGAAATCAATGCAACAAAGGTAACGCGTTTTGAGGATTACAAGGAATGTCGTATCTTAGAAAATGGTGTAGAGAGTGAATTATGTGGCTTTACGAAATCAGACGTCTTGAAATACTATTTAGAAGATGGCAGCTGGATAGCAATACGTCCAAGCGGTACAGAACCAAAATGTAAGTTCTATTATTGTATCAAAGGCACTTCCTTACAGGACGCACATGAAAAAACATTAGCTTATCAAGATGCTATGAAGAAACTGATTGGTTAATAGAAATAGCAAAGTACATTTTAATGCCCGATTCGGGAAAAAATAAGGAAGTCTTAAGACTATTGAAAAATAGTAAAGACTTCCTGTTTTAATTAGCAAAGGAGTATGAAGATTTTACCATCTGCCATGAAAAGGCAAAGTTTATGCGGGATGCCAGGTCAAGGTAACCAAAATGATCAATAGAAAGACAAAGCTTATTGAATGATGTCTTATGCACACAGTTTAACAATCTGCAATAGTTTTTTCTTAATGAAAAAGGTACTATAGGCAAAAGATAACACAAGTAAAGGGATTAAGATGATCATAAAAATGCCTCCTTTTGTTAGCTTAGGATAACTCTATATATACAATAACTTATATGGGATTAGAAGTCAACATAGATGCATAAAACTTTGATTATCAAAGGCTAAACGACAATTTTCATGATTTGTATAAAAAAACAGCAAAAAACCTTGAAACCCATTACAAATTCTTTAAAATAACAAAATTCTTGTAGGTTTTACAGGCAAAATAGAGTAAAATAAAGATATGATATAGAAACTGGAGGAGTTCTCATGAAAAATAAAATTTTAGATAATTATTATAAAGGAAATGCCATCAATGCATATGAGTTTTTTGGTGCGCATATCTGTGAAGAACGTGGGAAAAAGGGTGTTCGTTTTACGACATTTGCGCCGCATGCACAGGAAATACAGGTCATTGGAAGCTTTGATGATTGGAGCTGTAAAGGACACAAGATGCGTCGCAGTGATGATAAAGGAGTATGGACATTATTTATTGCTGGTGCTAAAGAAGGAGATATGTATAAATACCGTATCACACAGGCAACTGGCAGAGTTGTCGATAAAATGGATCCATATGCATTTTATTCAGAGTTGCGTCCGAACACAGCATCCATTGTGACAAATCTGGAATATAAAAAATGGAGCGATGGCAAATGGCTCGCAGAAAGAGATAAGAACTTTGCAAAACCAATGAATATCTATGAGTTGCATATAGGCTCATGGAAAAAGGAAGAAGATGTGGAATGGGTAAATTATCGCAGCATAGCAAAAGAATTAATCGCTTATGTAAAAGAAAATCATTTTACTCATATTGAATTGATGCCTTTGAATGAATATCCATTCGATGGTTCTTGGGGTTATCAATGCAGCGGTTATTTCAGTGCAACGAGCCGTTATGGTACATGTGAGGATCTGATGTATCTGATTAACGCATGTCATAAAGCAAAAATTGGTGTCATTATGGACTTTGTGCCGGTACACTTTGTACGAGATGATTTTTCTTTGTCTTATTTTGATGGAACGCCTCTATATGAATATGAGAAAGCATGTGATGCAGACTCACAATGGGGAACCGCTAATTTTAATCTATGGAAAGAAGAAGTACGCTCATTCTTAATGTCAGCGGCAGCTTTCTGGATTGATAAATATCATGTCGATGGTCTTCGTATGGATGCAATCAGCAATGTTATTCACTGGCATGGCAATAAAGACTTAGGAACAAACGAAGGAGCATTGCACTTTATTAAACGAATGAATTTTAATTTACATGAAGCATTCCCTGGAATCATGCTGATAGCAGAGGATTCTAGTGATTTCCCTAAGGTTACACATCCGACGGTTGAAGGCGGTTTGGGCTTTGACTATAAATGGGATTTAGGCTGGATGAATGACACCTTGAAATATTTAGAAAAAGATCCTATTTACCGTAAATGGCATCATAATAATATTACTTTCTCAATGGCCTATTTCTATTCTGAAAGATTCTTGATGGAATTTTCTCATGATGAAGTAGTACATGGCAAGAAGACAATTGTTGATAAAATCTTTGGAACCTATGAACAAAAATTTGCGCAATTAAGAACGTTATATTTGTATATGTTTACACATCCTGGTAAAAAGCTAAACTTCATGGGAAATGAATTGGCTCATTTCCGTGAATGGGATGAAGAAAAACAGTGCGATTGGGATCTATTAAAATATCCGATGCACGACGCTTTCCATAAATACTTTGCGAAACTAGGTGAAGTATACTGTAAATCGGCTACGCTGTATGAAAAAGAATATGACTGGGAATCTTTTGAATGGATCGATGCGGATAATGCGGATGAAAATCTCTTTAGTTATATGCGAAAAGGGGAAACTAAGAATTATATCGTTCTTCTGAATTTTTCACCTAATGTATATAAGGCTCATACCTTCGGGGTTTCTGAAAGTGGAACCTATCAGGAAATTCTGAATACGGATATGGATATATATGGAGGAGAAACTACAACATTGCAGAAATATAAAACGATAAAAGAAGAATGCAATAAACGTCCTTATACCATTACAGTAGATGTGCCAAGTTTTGGCGGTGTCTTATTAGAATATAAGAGAAAAAAACCAACCGCGAAAAAACAAGTGAAATAAAGTAAGAAAGGTTCAATGCCATGATGGTATTGAACCTTTGCTATATATGGGACAAACGTTATGCATTTCATAAAGAGTATCGTTTTTTAATACCTACTATCGCTTTTGGAAAAGAAGTTTAAAAAAATAAACACTTCTTCTTGCATTTCATTTCCATTCGTATTAAAATACAAGAGCGCCACATTTTGTGGTGTTTTAGAATGCGTGGGAGAAGGAGCAGCTCCTTCAATCAAACCACTGCATAAGACAACAATATATAGGAGGTGTGTCTTGTGAGTAAAAAAGTTGCAAAGATTTGTAAACTTCAGTTCCCTGCAGGAGGAGCTAGACCGGGACCAGCACTGGCATCTGCCGGAATCAACATGCCGCAGTTCTGTACAGCATTTAACGATGCTACAAAGGACCGTAATGGTGATATGGTACCAGTTATTATTACTGCATACGAAGACAAGAGCTTTGATTTCGTATTAAAAACAACTCCAGCAAGCATCATGATCAAGAAAGCTGCTGGCATCAAGAAGGCTAGTGGTGATCAGAAAGAAACCGCTGGAACAATTACAGTTGATCAGCTGCGTGAAATCGCAGAATACAAAATGCCTGACTTAAACGCAAATGATGTAGAAGCTGCTATGCGTATCGTTGCTGGTACTGCTAGAAACATGGGCGTTAAAGTTGAAGGTTATGAAGGATAAGAAAGGCGAGAGGTAAATAGATATGGCAAAAGTTGGAAAGAAATACGCTGAAGCTGCTAAGAAAATCGACCGCTCAAAGTCTTATTCGGTAGCTGAAGCTGTAAAATTAGCAAAAGAAACAAACATCGCTAAATTCGACGCATCTGTTGAAGTTAGCTTCAAATTAAATGTAGACCCACGTCATGCAGATCAGCAGATTCGTGGTGCTATGGTACTGCCACATGGTACTGGTAAAACACAGAAAGTTTGTGTTATTACACAGGGACCTAAGGAACAGGAAGCAAAAGACGCTGGCGCAGATTTCGTTGGTGGAAAAGAATTGTTAGAAGAGATCCAGAAGGGATGGTTTGACTTCGATGTAATCGTTGCCACTCCAAACATGATGGGTGAATTAGGTAAATTAGGTCGTCTGTTAGGACCTAAGGGCTTAATGCCAAACCCTAAGACTGGTACAGTTACCATGGATGTTGCAAAAGCTGTCGAAGACATCAAAAAAGGTAAAGTAGAATACCGTGTTGATAAAGAAGGTAACATTAACCTGATGATCGGTAAAGTAAGCTTTGACGATGAGAAGTTAGTGGACAACTTCAACGCAATCTACAACACAATCGTAAAAGCACGCCCTGCTGCAGTTAAGGGTGCTTATATCAAAAACCTTGTATTAACAACAACAATGGGTCCTGGCATCCATGTCGAAATCGTTAAATAAGGTTGACAAACTGCAAAACAACGTTTAAAATATTCGATGTTATCAATATACCATAGACAGTAACGGCGTAACAGCTTAATCATGTTACCGAGGTAGAAAGCAAGTAGATAAAACTTTCACCCGTAGACTGTCCAGTTTGCGGGTGTTTTATATCACTCTTGAAAGGTATATTGTTACATATAAATCAGGAGGTGTGAAGTTCATGAACCAGGCAATCATCGATAGCAAAAAGGCAGTCGTTTCTGAAATTGCTCAGAAAATGAAAGAAGCCGATTCAACCGTAGTTGTTGAATATCGTGGTCTGAGTGTTGCGGAAGTAACACAGCTGCGTAGAGATCTTCGCGCAGAAGGCGTAGAGTTCAAGGTTTACAAAAACTCTCTTGCTCAGCGTGCTGCCGAAGAAGCCGGTGCCAGTGAATTAGTAAAAGACTTGGTTGGACCAAACGCAATCGCATTTGGACCAGACGCAGTTGCCCCTGCTCGTGTATTAGCAAAATTTGCGAAAACACACGACAAGCTTGTACTGAAGAGCGGTATCGTAGAAGGTAAGGTAGTCAGTGTTGACACAATCAAAGAGTTGTCAAGTCTGCCAAACCGTGAAGGTATGTTATCAATGCTGTTAAGCTGCTTACAGTCACCAGTACGCGGATTCGCATGTGCTGTTAAAGCTGTTGCAGAAAGCAAAGAAGAAGGTGCAGCACCAGCTGCCGAAGCTACAGAAGAAGCTGCTGCTTAATTGCATGCAGACAAACTATTAACTAGGAGGAAAAGAACATGGCAAAATTAAACCAGGAAGACATCTTAGCTTACTTAGAAGAAGCTACAATCTTAGAACTGAATGAATTAGTAAAAGCAATCGAAGAAAAATTTGGCGTAACGGCTGCTGCTCCAGTTGCTGTTGCAGCTGCTGCTGATGCAGGTGCTGCTGCTGAAGGACCAAGCGAAGTAACTGTTACATTAACAGACATCGGTGGAACAAAAGTTGCTGTTATCAAGGCTGTACGTGAAATCACAGGCTTAGGTCTGGTAGACGCTAAGGGTCTGGTTGACAAAGCACCAAGCGTAATCAAAGAAAATGTTAGCCCAGAAGAAGCAGAAGAAATCAAGAAGAAATTGATGGACGCTGGAGCTAGCGTAGAAGTTAAGTAATAACTTACACATCTTGATGAACTACAAAAAGCCTTCGGGCTTTTTGTCACCTAAAAAAGGCGGGATAACGATGGATCATTATTTTACAGATAATCGTCATTTAGCAGAAAACCGGAAGGAAATATCTTTCCGGTTTTGGTGTTTTAACTATACTTTCTTAACTGATAACGGTGTCTTCTCAAAAGGCGGTGTTGATTTTGGAACACAGGTCTTCTTAAACACCCTGCTGAAAAGAGATGAACTACAGGATACGATACTTGATGTTGGCTGCGGATATGGACCAATCGGTATCATCATCAAGCATACATATCCCGATAAGCATGTGGAAATGGTCGATGTCAATCCACGTGCAATCGCCCTAGCTAAAGAAAATGCCAAGGCCAATCATGTGGATGTGCAGATTCATGAGTCCGATGTATATGCACAGGTAACTGGGAATACTTATACTGACATCCTAACCAATCCACCCATCCGGGCCGGTAAGAAGGTCATTTATGAAATCTTTGAAAAAGCTTATGATCATTTATGTGAAGGCGGCTGCTTATGGGTTGTTATTCGTAAACAACAGGGCGCAAATAGTGCAGTGAATAAAATCAAAGAAGTGTTCGGTAATTGTGACATCATTGAAAAAGAAAAAGGCTATTGGATCTTAAAGGCAAAGAAATAAATATACGTACAGCTATAACTATAGTACCGCTATAACGTAGGGAGAAATTAAGTCGGTTGATATCAAGAATACCAACGATAACGTAGAGAAGTTAAATCGGTTGATATCAAGAATACCAACGATAACGTAGAAAAGTTAAGTCGGTTGATACCAAGAATACCAACGATAACGTAGAGAAGTTAAATCGGTTGATACTAGGAAATGCCAGCATGCACGCTTTCGCGAAATTAGGAAGGAAAGCTCTTCTTTATGAAAATTGCCACCATGAT
>NZ_CAXUBY010000064.1:0-12761 GCF_964249515.1 Eubacterium sp. 3_1_31 | reverse complement strand
TAATATCAATTGTTTCAATGTTCATAATATATTTCTATACTCCAAGCGAAAGTGAGTTAATAAAAAAGTTCACAGTTACAGGCTACTTAATATTTATCTTTTGTTCTTGCTTATATAATTTCTTGATTCTTTCCTCTTCTTTTTTGCGAGAATTAACACAATCAAGTATGCTTTTACTTAAATTTTTGATTATAGGTAATATTACGATATGGAAAAATCATGTAAATCTATTTGGCAATATGTAGATAAAATCTCATACAATGATTACCATTACCTTGTTCAATTTATTAATACTGATAACCAGCCAATCCGATTAATAAGTGTTCCATTTGATTCTACTTTATTTCATTCAGATAGGTATACAAAACTGAAGTTACGCCACAGCAAGACTATATAGAAAATTTTTTAAATAGTTCCGAAATCAGAGCTAATGTTCAAGGGTTACCGATGTTTACTAGATTATCTCCTGAATATGAATTTATTCTCAAAGAAGATATTTTCAATATCTTGAAATACTCAATGAAAGAATATGGAAAAATCAGTCATTCTGAACGGTCTATATAGAATTTAAGTATATTTTGTGTGTAATAAATTTGATATCAGTAGCACATTAAATAAATTTAATATTTATGATCGCAATGAAGAATTTGAATAGTGTGTTTTAAAAAATCGCCTTTAGATAGGGGGAATGTGAAGAATCATGTGTAAGTAATAATCGACAGAATTAGATATGTAAATGACGAATCATCTTAATTATCATGGTAATCTGAAATAGTGTGGGGGTATACAAAATTTGGGGTATAAAATACCATGGGGGAAAAAGCACCCCATAAATAGTAAAGAAAGGGGCTCTAAAATAACGTGGGGTTTCAAAAAAGAAGTAATAAGATTCAGAAATTAACAAATTACTTCTTTTTTTATATGTCAATCATTGTATGCATGATAGTTATTTTTTATAGGTACCTCGTTTCTTTCCTTCATTCTGATTGAAAGCTGAGCATCAGAGAGGCAAGACAATGCATCTTTGTTCATGCAGTGCATACAACGGTTACGGAAGTGTGCGAAATTCACATATCCATTACCTGTTTTCTTGATCAGTTTTACAATAGAGTTACGAGATTTCATGATGCCATTCGACAGCCGTCTTCCATCTACGAGAATAAAAGAATTGATGATTTCTTCTTTCCAGTTATTCAACATTTTATAGATTACTACTATTTCAGCATATGAGATTTTCGTATCAATGATATCATCTCATTGAAATCTTTTTCTGCATTACTGAAATCGCTGTATGTATTGAAGAGAAGGTATCTATCTGATAGGCTTCCTTTAATTCTGGGGATATAGCCAATATGCGGTCAAGCAGCTGCGGATAATTGATATATTGATTTAACCATTTATTGAACCTGCGCTTACCTTCTCGTACTTCTTTTTCAAGAAGAAGCCAGTTGAAATTCTTCAGCAGATAATATTCTACAGTGTTTGACTTATATCCTTTCATAATACGGACCCTGATTGCATTCAGGGAATCATTAATATTTTTAATAACATGGAAAGAGTCTACAGCAATTTTGGCTTTAGGAAAACGGAAATGAACAACATCTCTATATGGCTGATACATATCCATAATGAAGTATTGGACATTTGATCTTTCACCTACAGAAATACTTTCAAAGTAATTGAGAAGAGAATACTTTTTTCTCTCAGGAAGCATATCAATCAGCTGATGAGATTTGAAATCAAGAAGAAGACAGACATATTTACTATGATTATCCTTCAAAGCATAGACTTCATCGATACATAAGATTTTAGGAAAAGTTCTACGCTTTATGCGAACATAAAGATCGAAAATTTCCTGTGCCTTAGTTGGAAAAATATAATTATGCCGTGCAATGCTGGAGAAAGTAGAATTTGACTCTTTCAGCTCATTCAGCACATTAAGAACAGTAAGGCTGCTTATAGTATGCCTGGAAGGCAAGAAGGGATTTGATTCAAAAAAAGTTTTGCCACATATAGCGCACGCAAAGCGTCTGGCACGATAGCGTATCAGACAAGAACGGCTGTTCAGTGCAGAATGGGTAATAGATTTAGTTTTATAGTCTTTAACATGTGTAGAAGAAGAACCACAAGAAGGACAGCTAAACTTTTTAGATACGAGAGTAATGTCGATAATCAAAGAACCGTTTTCACTTCAAGAAGAGGAAGAGAATAAAACATTGTAGGTTTGTCAATGATGTATCACACAATGAGCGTATTGGTAAGAAACCCTGAATAGGTGATAAATAACCAAGAGGTCTAGTAGGTCTGTTATTTGATTTATTAAGGTATTTCTCAATTTGAGATGAAGCATCTTCTAATGAATAAAATGCTGCTTTATCATAAAATCTTTTTTGATCTTCTCTATGGCTTCTTTCTACCTTTCCATTATGTCTAGGTGTTGCCGGCCGTATTGGATGATAGACTATTTCGTTTTATAGCAAGGTTTCTTCGAATAACGTCTTCTTCTCGCTCACAAGACGATTGGTAAATTCAAATCCATTATCTGTTTGGATACATTGAATCTTAAATGGAAAGAACTTGATACATTCCATAAGGAATTTTGTAGAAGAATAAGTGGAATGTTCTTCAAAGAAAGCAAGATAACGAAGTCTGGAAGCTTCATCAATCACAGTGTACTGATAAAGTTTTGTACCTTTCAAATCTCCAACAAGACAGCAGGTAGGAACATACTTCACATCAATTTGTATCTTAGTACTGGGAACGGTAGGCGTATCATATGGCTTGTTTATACGTTTCTTATGCGCTTTTTTAACGGGGGACATAGAGGGCGCGCGCATAACACGGTAAAGGGAGGAAACGCTCCTGGAATAGTTGTAAAGTACTTTCAAACGTAACCAAAAGTCAATCAAGCCCATATCAGGATTTCTTCTTCTAATATCCTTGATCCATTTGATTTCAGTATCCGTGTGCTGATTAGGATGATGATGGGGTCTATGAGAATGGTCTGCAAGAGAATGGATATCGCCATTGAAACGATAAACCCAGAAATAAATAAATTGACGTGTAACTTTATAGCGGATAGCCGTTTTAGTAGCACTGATACGATTATAAAATTTAACAATGGATAGACGAAAACGCATATCTTGAGTTATACTATTCATGCAAGAGATCTCCTTTCTGATGGTGTGGTAACTTAAGTATAGCGAGTCTCTTGCTTTTTGTTAACCTATTCTGTAACACATCTATTGTAAACCAACACGAGAAGAGGAAGAGTAAAACATCTTCTTGAGGAATATTCAATAAATCTGTTATAATATCCATAGTGGAAAACCCCTTTCGTTAAGAATAATGTTTTACAACGATATTCTACAACAAAAGTTTTTTTTGTGAAATGAACAAAAGAACCCATCCCACAATAATTTAAAGGTAAGCTCTTTGTAAACCTAATTTAGAGGCAGGTTTTATCCCCACGATAATTTAAATATCCAAGATTTCTATCTTTTTTTATCCTTACCAAAGATATATTATAAATGATAAAAACATAAAATCCCATGAAATGTATAGAAAAAACTGAAGCACCACATGTTTTTGCGGTGGACTTCAGTTTCCCATGTTTTTTTAGATACTCATTTAAACTTATCGTGGTTTAAAGAAAATGCTCTTTAAACTTTAGAGTGGATAAGTGAAGTAAAAAGACAATCAAAAGGGATGAAAATCACCTTAGAGATTGTCTTTTTATAATAGCCGAAATCAAACGCCAATTTAGTTATGATTTTTTATATGGACTACGTTTTTTCACTATGCATTTATCAGTGCATAGAGAATCAGAGATACTGGAAAAAACTTTTCTATTCAATGCGGAAATACAACGTTTTCTAAATCGTTTGAAATTAGATATTCCTTTAGATATCTGAATATATGACTTGAATTTTCCATTTATGTAAAAGTAAAATGATATTGATCTATAGTGAAAATATATAAATTAAAAAATAGTACATATTGTCTTTATTCTAAAAATGTGATACAGTCTAAGTATACATATAGAGGGGATACTTATGAACTGGAAGGATAGTTTAGTTAAAGGCATTGAGCTAAATAATGTTAAAAAGATAAGAAAACAAGAATATTATTACAAATCTTTAAATAAGAATCTTGTTGAAGGTTATTTGAAAGAAAATTGGGAAATAGATAAAGAATTCAAATATAAGACTAGGATGAAAAAGATTAAGGCATTTGATGAAATTTTTGAGAATGATGTTTGGATGTTGTTTTATAATCTGGGCTTCAAAATGATGAATAAAGACCGATCATTTAGTATACCTTATAACAAAGAAGAAAATTTAACTCAGCAAATAGATGTTTTTGCAGCCGATGACGAGACTGTAATATTAATTGAATGCAAAGCAACAGAAATTATAAATAAAAAACAAGATTTTAAAACTGAAATTGAGGCTTTAAAAGGAAAAAGCGAAGGAATGATTACAGCAATTAGGAAACAATTTCCAGAGCATAAGATCAAAATTATATTTTCCACAAAAAATTATAATGTTAGTCAGCGCGATCGGGTTAGAATGGAAGAATTTGATATCTCTTATTTTGATGAAGATAAAATTTCATATTATAAAGCATTAACTGAACATTTAGGAAATGCTGCAAGATATCAGCTTTTGGGCAATTTATTTGCTAATAAAAGGATACAGGGATTACATAACGTAGTGCCCGCTATTTCTGGTAAAATGGGTGGATATAATTATTATTCATTTTCAATAGAGCCAGAAACTCTTCTTAAACTAGGATATGTATTACATCGAACTGATTCTAATAAAGATTCTATGCCTACGTATCAAAGACTTATCAAAAAACAGCGGCTTAAGAGTATACAGGAATTTATTGAGAATGGTGGCTATTTTCCTAATTCTATAATAGTAAGTATTGAGACTGGTAAAAAAGGTTTGAAATTTGAAAAAGTTAAAAGTAATGTAGATAATACATCCTTATCTAAATTAGGTTTTTTGCATTTACCACAAGCCTATAAAAGTATTTATATAATAGATGGACAGCATAGATTATATGGCTATTCAAACACAAAATATAAAGAGACTAACACCATTCCTGTGGTTGCTTTTGAGAATTTAGAGCAAGAAGAGCAAATAAAAATATTTATGGACATTAATGAAAATCAAAAAGCTGTTCCGAAAAATTTAAGAAATACACTAGATGAAGATCTTAAATACGAATCAAAAGATCCAAAAGAAATGCGAGAAGGTTTAGCATTAAAAATATCAAGAGAGTTAGGAGAAAATAGAAATTCACCACTTTATAATAGAGTTGTTGTAGGTGAAAATACTATTACGCCTGAACGGTGTATTACATTAGAAACATTAAGCAAAGCGATTAAAGAAAGTGATTTCTTATCGAAGTATAAAAACAACAATTTAATATCTTATGGAAAATTTGATCAATCGAATAATGACAAAACTTACGAAAGATTATATCCATTTATCGTTGATTGTCTTACCTATATGCAAAAGGAAATAGGAGAAGATGAATGGAATAAAACAAATGATGACAAGAGTGCTTTTGTAAAAAATAATGTTATATCTGGTTTTATAAGAGTTTTAAATTCATTAATTATATATCTAACTGATAAAAATAAAATAAATCCATTGTCAGACAATCCTAAAAAAATATATTATGAAATAAAAAACTATTTAAAAATAATAGTAGAGTACTGGCTAAACGCGTCTGAACAAGACAAAATAGAGTTAAGCAGTTCATATGGCGCTGGTGGTCCAATTAAAATGTGTAGAACTTTTGAAAGAGAAATTAATAAACACTATGGTTCATTCAATCCGGATGGTCTTGAAAAATATTGGGGTGATAGAAATAAAGAAAATACCAAAGAGGCTCTACTACTTATAGATTCTATTTTACATGATTTGAAAAGAGATGTTAAAAATAGATTAGATGTCTCATTTGGCGAAGATAATATTGAGGCTTATGCTCCTAAAGAGGTAGTATTAAATTTGACCAATAAGGTTACAAATTATAATTATAATAAACCTAAAAGTCAATATAGAGGGGTTTGGGATTTTATCAACTTTAAGGATTTACAGGCTATTTTAATATATGGCACAAATTGGACTGAAGTTTTTGATAAAAAATTTATATTCCCAATAGATAAAAAGGGAAACAAAAAGGAAACTACTCAATGGCTAATTGATTTACACATTATCTCTAATAAAATTGAACATTCATCAACAATCACTCTTGAGAAATTCGAATTTGTAAAAAGTGTTTATATTTGGCTAAAAAATCTTTTAAAAGAAACTAATAAAGTTTATTCTTAAAGTTTATGAAGGATGGGATATATTGTGTTAGATAAAGTATATGGCAGTCCTCTAAGATGGGCTGGATCTAAAAAAAAATTATTAAACGAGATGCTTGTAATGTTTGATCAAGATAAAAAAATTTATGTAGAACCCTTTCTTGGTTCTGGAATCGTGCTAATTAACACTTTAATTTATAATTTATATGACGAATATTATGTTAATGATGTTAATGAAAACATTGTGAATTTTTTTCTTGATTTAAAAAGTAATTTTGATAAATTATGCAATAAAATTGAACACATGGTTTTTGATTATAATAAATTATTAAGCAATGAATCTAAAGCATTATTCTTTTATGATAAGAGAAAGCAATTTAATGAAAATAGAATATCGCCTATAACAAGAAGTGCTATATTTTGGTTTCTAATGAAGACAGGATATAATGGAGTTTATAGAATAAATTCACATAAAAAATTTAATGTACCATTTGGAAAAAAATATAAATTATATTTTGATAAAGAATTTTTCCTTAAATTATCAATGGAGATCCAAAAAGTTAATTTTTATTGTGAGGATTATCAAAAATTTTTATTAGATATAAAACAAGCTAAAGATATTGATCAATGCTTTATCTATTGTGATCCACCATATATACCTGAAACTAAATCTACAAAAAATCAGATATTATATACTGCCGAAAGATTTGAACATAAAAATTTTCTTTGCTTTCTAGAAAAAAATTTTCTCAAGGAATGCTCCGTTATGGTATCAATGTCAAAGTCTAAAAACTCTACTGAATTATATAAAAATTATTTTAAATATTGTTTGAAGGTCAATGATATAATAAGAAAAGTTAACCCTAATAAAAATTTAAATTCTGTTGAAGAAGGATATTTAAATTATGTATATAAGGATATGCAGCAAGATTCTTAAGTTGAATTTTTCAAATACTATTTAATCTATCAAAAAATAATTATTCTTTATACTTTCATTAGTTAAATAAATAACTTAATATGTATATCTAATTTGATGTAAAAACAGTATAATCTCTTAAAATATCATAACTATTTTGTTATTTATAAGTCGCTTCCAAGTCCGCAAGGCAACCAAATCGCTTATCCTAGATTTTCTGCTTTTCATAAAGAACTAAAAATGTGGAAAATCAACCTACTGTGAAAGTAAATTGAGATATTCTAGAAGATATGTCACCTGATGAAATAGATTTGGATGATATCATTTTCTCTGAGGAGGAATATCACAAGGTATACAATGATCCCTTCAATTGGTCGAATATGAAACAAGTCAATGCGCTGCGTGAGAATATATGTTTATTTATCGGATGTTCATTGTCTGATCCTAATATGCGAAGATTATTGGATATCGTCCATAGTAAATCAGCTACCAGACATTTTGCCATCATGAAAAAAGAAAATATTCAGTTACCACCTTCAATTGAAAAAGGTCAAAGATCGTATCAGTTATATGAGAATTTTCATTTACATAATCGGAATGATTATTTCAATAGTTTGGGAATTAACGTTATTTGGGTGGATGATTTTGATGAAATACCAGAAGTTTTGCGTAACATAAAAAATCATTATGAAAGATAACATGCGATATCAGAAAAGAGAATACACAGAATCCTGTAAAAATTATATTTGGTTTTGTTAGCATTAAACTTTTCATTATCCTCCTGTATCATCTTTCTTTACTTATTGCATCATATCCTTCCATCTTCATTCGCATATGTCGAAACTATAGCAATTCTGTCAATAAAAAGATAGCAAAATGGCAAATTCGGCAGATAACTGGAAAGATTGGCATAAGGGAAAATGAAAGAATTTTCAACATGTAAAAAAAGACAAAAACCTTAATGAAATCGCTTGCAAAAAACATAAAATCGTATACAATATAACTATACTAGAAGTGAAGGAAGGAGCGTGAGTCACATGGTTAGAGAACAAGGTGTAGACAAAGCGCTCAAGGACGTACCTGTAGCAAGCAGGTATGTTTCAACATGGCATAAAATGGATGTAAAGTAATCGTGCTTTATGTCCGTTTTTTTATTCACTTACGATTCCATAGAATAAAAGGAGGAACTTAAAATGGATCAGAAATTCAACAAAGCATTTTGGGATGCATGTGCAAACGGTGACTTCGCAACCGTATGTGCAGAAATTAAAAAAGGTGCAGACATCAACTATCAAAACGGTGATGGCAGAACTGCACTGATGCGTGCATCAAAACGTGATTATAAGGACATTGTCCGTGTGCTGCTAGACAATGGCGCTGATGTAAACCTAGAAGATAATAAAGGAAAAACCGCCATTATGGGCGCATCGAAAAAAGGAAATAAAACCATTTGTAAGAAACTGATCGAAGCAGGAGCTGATGTAAACAAAGCCGATGATCGTGGCAGAACTGCTCTCATGCGCGCAGCTTTTCTAGGTCATGATCGCTGTGTGGAAGTATTATTAGATGCTGGCGCTAATATCAATGCCCAGGATGAAGTAGGAAGAACAGCATTGATGGAAGCATGCGTTGCCTTCAAAAAAGAAGTAATTCGCTTATTAGTTACCAGAGGTGCTGATGTTAATTTATGTGACAATAATGGTTGTACAGCACTGATGCGTGCTGCATATGGTGGCTATGTCAGCCTGGTAGAAGACTTATTAGCAAACGGTGCGGATAAAGATTTAATCGACAAAGAAGGCCATAAAGCTGTTCACTATGTTCGTGAAGACTGCTTAGCTCAGCTTAAGCCGATCCTGAAGTAGGAGGATGACGGTATGAAAGACTATTTATCAAGCGAAGTTCGCAACGTTGTCGTTCTTGGACATACCGGCGTTGGTAAAACTGCTGTATTAGAAAGCATGCTGTACTTTACCAAAGCAAGTGATCGTTTTGGTGTTACCAGCGAAGGAAGTTCCTTAATCGATTATGACCCTGAAGAAATTAAACGAGGATTAAGTGTTTATGCATCCTTAGTACCAATTGAATGGAAAGACTGTAAGATCAACTTTATTGACACACCAGGCTATATTGACTTCATTCGTGGTGCTGAGGCAGGTATTGCGGTAGGCGACAGTGCCTTGATCGTCGTGGATGCCAAAGATGCCGTACAGCCAGGTACACAGCGTGCTTGGGAAGCAGCGCAGAAGCATGGTATTCCAACCATCTTCTTCGTAAATAAACTAGATGAAGAAAACGCATCCTTTGATACTGCCTATGCAGCTTTGCGTGATGCTTTCGGTAAGGCAGTCATCCCATTTGAAGTACCAATCATGGAAAATGGTAAGACGATTGGTTCCATCAACATCTTAAGAGATAAAGCTTGGTATTTTGAAGGACCATTAGCTGATCCTGAAAAAGCGCAGCCGGTACCAGATGATATGAAGGATATCGTTGCCGAATATAAGAATCAGATCGCTGAAGCAATCGCCATGAGCGATGATGAATTGATGGAAAAATATTTCAGTGGTGAAGAATTCAGTGAAGCAGAATTGACGCGTGGTGTACGCTTAGGTGTACGCAATGGCGAAATCCGTCCGGTATATAGCGGCAGTGCTACCCATACCGTAGGTATTGAACGTTTGATGGATCTGATTGTAAAATACTTCCCAACCTATGGTGAACATGGCAGTATCGTTGTAACGGATTCTGAAACACAAGAACCGGTTGAACTGGAAACAAATGAAAAAGAATCCTTATGCGCACAGGTTTTCAAAACGATTGTCGATCCATTTGTTGGCCGTATTTCCTATATTAAGGTATTAAGCGGTGTGATGAGCAGTGATTCTGCTGTATACAATGCGACCAAAGAAAAACCAGAGAAGATCAGTACCATCTTCATTGTCAAAGGAAAGCATCAAACGGCTGTTGGTAAGCTGTTTACTGGTGATATCGGTGCAGTTGTAAAACTGCAATATACACAGACCAATGATACACTGTGTGAAAAAGGTAAACATTATCTGGCTGATCCAATTGTTTTCTCAGAACCAATGTTAGCTATGGCTGTCTTCCCTAAATCAAAGAACGATGAGGATAAGATGAGCAATGCGTTAGCACGTATGGTAGAAGAAGATCCAACCTTGCGTTTGGAAAACAATAAAGAAACGAAACAGACAATCCTGTATGGTATTGGTGATCAGCATATTGATGTTGTTTTAAATAAGCTGCAGGCGAAATATAAAGTAGAAGTACGCTTAGAAACACCAAAGGTACCTTATCGCGAAACGATTCGTAAAAAAGCAACCGGAGAAGGACGTCATAAGAAACAGTCCGGTGGTCATGGACAGTTTGGCCATGTCTTTGTCGATTATGAACCAAATCCGGATTCTGAAGAAATGGTGTTTGAAGAAAAGGTATTTGGTGGAGCAGTGCCTCGCCAATACTTCCCGGCAGTTGAAACTGGCTTACGTGAATGCATGGAGCATGGTATTTTGGCTGGCTTCAAGGTTGTCAATGTCAAAGCGACACTGTTTGATGGTAAGTATCATGATGTCGATTCCAGTGAAATGGCATTTAAACTGGCAGCCCGCTTATCGTATAAAGCTGGTATGGCACAGGCAAATCCAATCCTGTTAGAGCCTATCGTAGATATTACCGTACGTGTACCGGATGAATTTACCGGAACGATCATCGGTGATTTCAACAAACGTCGCGGAGCTATCATGGGTATGGATATGGTTGATGGTTATCAAGAAATCTCTGCACAAGTTCCACTGGCAGAAGTACAGAAATATCCAATCGAGTTGCGTGCTATGACGCAGGGCAGAGGCTCATATGTACAGAAATTCAATCGCTATGATCCGGTTCCCGCAAACTTAGCGGAAGGTATCATCGCTCAGCATAAGAAAGAGGAAGAAGACGAAAAATAAAAAGATTTTAAATTTCAAGTATCTGTATAATGAAGAGTGTATTTGATGCTAAGTCAAAGCACTCTTTTTGTATGTGAATCTACTTTGATAGTGATAGATACTCTTGTTTCTGAATGGTTAGATATGGATGAAGGAGGCTGCCTTTTTTAAGCTGGATAATATTTCTTTCCTTCAAACAGACATAACGAAAAGTGTAGAAATAACGACAGATGTTTTCAGTCCCTTTTACAAGAAATGACCATAGATTTATTTTATATCATCATGCAGATAAAAATTCATAGACGTATCACCTTGACAAATGTTCGATGTAAAACTATAATAATGTCAAGATAGTTCGATATATAAAGAACAATAAAGGGGAGATTCTATGAAAGTGATACTACGTGCTACGAAAGAAACGATGCAGCATATTGCGAAATATCGGCGTTCTTTATTCGTCATGATCATCTTTATTTGGATAACCGGTGTATTAGCTCCGTTTCTACAAGTTGTCTTACCGTCACTGTTTTTATATTTGATAGAAACACAGCAATCTTTTGCGACACTTATGGTTTATGCAGGTGGAATTTCGCTGTTAGTGGCAGTTTTAGATAGTGCGCATAACTATTTGATGCAAACCTATGATCCTAAGATGTATGTGATTAAATGTAAGCTGACATTGCGGTTATATGAAAAAGCGATGCATGTACCTTATGCGCAGGTGGAAGATATGGAGTATCGGCAGCTTTTAAATCGGGCACAGACAAATGGCATTGACAACAGTGGCGTTGGATTTGAGCATTTTGTCAGAAATGGAATGGAGTTATTGATTGCAGTTACCGGCTTTTTTCTATATGCAATTGTATTTGGTTCCATGCAATTATGGCTTTGTGCTTTGGTTGTCACATTATCTTTATTAAGTATTTGGTTTATGAGCAAGGCGCAGGCGTATGAGCATGTACGAAAGCAAGATTATGCAAAGGCAGATCAACAGCTCCAGTATTATCATCATGAAGTAAAATTGCCTGGAAATGGAAAGGATATTCGTATCTTTCATTTACAAGATTGGCTGCTTGCTAAGATTCGTTATTTTCAAAAGTGTCGTGTAGAAGTGTTACAGGAAGTAGAACGTAAATATTTATGGGCGAAATGGGGCAGTACCTTTTTATCAGCTTCCCGTAATCTGATTGTATTTGCTTTCTTCCTCCATGAATTAGTGAATGGGATGTCGGTGTCCGTATTCGTATTTTATACAAGTGCCGCTGCTGCTTTTTCCGGTTGGATCAGCAAGATCGTGAATTTCTATAATGAAACAAGACGCGGTGCTTTGGGAATCGTTGATTATGATACGTATATGGATTTACCGATTGAAGAAGAAGGCGCAACATTGACCGTGCCTGATGAGGATCTGGAAATTGTGTTTGATCATGTGTCTTTCCGTTATCCGCAAGCCGAAAAGGATACGTTAACAGATATCAATTTTACTATTCATAAAAAAAGAGTAAAAATCGAATTATCCGCATAAACACAGGGATTTTAAGCAATATGAAACAAAAAATAAAAGAATTTT
>NZ_CAXUBY010000063.1:0-12766 GCF_964249515.1 Eubacterium sp. 3_1_31 | reverse complement strand
ACGCTTGATAGCGAAAATATAAGAAGATAGACCTAGATATGTGAGGTTTACCACAAAAGCAAAATGCCCGTAGAGCCGATAAAATAAGGCTTTGCGGACATTTAAGAAGATATAAAAAGATAGTTAAAAAGATATATATAATTTATAGAAATTCTTAATATAATTACTTATGTCAAGATATATAAGATATGAAAAGTGAGGAATCAATATGTTTTTCAGAAAGAAAAGGGAAGAAAAAGAGAGTAAAGAAATCGTTTCACCATTGAACGGTAAATTGTTTCCAATCGAAACGGTGCAAGATGATGTTTTTGCACAGCAGATGATGGGGCAAACAATCGCTTTAGAACCATTAAAAGGAAAAGATACACTGATATCTCCAGCTGATGGTGTTTTAGAAGTGATGTATCCAACAGGACATGCATATGCCGTGAAGATGAAAAATGGTATGGGATTATTGATACATATCGGTATTGATACGGTTGAATTAAATGGTGAAGGATTCACAGTATTAGCGAAACAAGGGGAGAAAATAAAAATGGGTCAACCAATTGTTGATGTTGATTTCGACACTTTGAAGGCAAAAGGTTTTGATGTAAGTGTTATGCTGATTGTTACACAGAACCCAGGTGGTGAACCCATTGCGTTTAAACAAAACATGACTGTGAATGCTATGGAAAGCTTAGTACTGTAAATTATAAAATGATGAAGAGTGTGTAATCTTATCCATTAGGTGGTTACATACTCTTTTTCTATTTCATCATTAAAAAAACGCTATCTTTGCTATATCCTGCATAGGATTAAATTTGATACGAGAAAACCAGATTCGTGTTGCCAATACACTTCTTACTATATGATAGCGATAATATTCGGCTTCTTTTAAAGCATCACACTAAAAATTCCGGTCTAAAGATAGCTGCATCTTTACGATCAACGATATGTGTACGATGCGCCTGATATACCTTTATGCGGCATTGTCGCATATATTCAGGGAAATTTTCCCAATTTTCTAAAGCTGCATTTTTTGATAGTTTTTCTTCCAGCATATGCGCCTGGATGATACAGCTATCAGGTTCTTTTTCTTTTGAAATGCTAATTAACAGATTAGTGACATCTTCATATCGACGCCAAAGTGCTTTAGTTGCCTGTAAACGAGTGTAAGGGAAGATAATACAGTTAGCAATATAGGCAAGTATTGCACCGGCAAGTATATAACCTAATCGAATTATAAACATATCGAAGTTTGCTTGAAAACCAAAGGCGGACATAAATACAGCACCGCCAAGCGCACCGATTGTAGAACAGGTGAAGGTTGCGGCATAGTCATGAAAATAGAAAGAAGCGTAACCGGATAACATCATCGCAGCCATGCGGCTGATTGGTGAAGCAAACAAACTGTATATGAGAACGGAGGCAAGACCGCCTAGCAAGGTTGCCAAGATACGCTTCTTCATTTTGACAGGTACATCATCAGCATAAGGAAGAGAAACAGAAGCCAGTGTAAATAGAAGCCATTTCCCATGTGGTAATGAAAACCATAGTACAAACAGCGTTGCCAAAGATAATACAAGAGCAATACGTAAAGTATAAACAAAACGCACAGAACTAAAATTGCAGGCAGTGATCAGCCTGTTTTTTAAGGAAAGCGAGGATCTTTGCCAATGCTTTTGACTGCCTGGATCACTCATATGCAATAAGCGATCACGAATATATAATAGAATGTGATAAAACAGGTGATTCTTTTTGTCATCATCAAAATCACAAACATCCAGCTTTGGTAGTTCAGTGATACTTCCTTGAATAAAGGCATCAAATGAAGAAAGCTGTGTATCAATCTGTTGTAAAAGAAGTCGCTCATGATCATGTAAAGGTGTATCCAATTCCTGTATCAATACATTCAAATGCTCTAAGCCACGGCCTGCATCAATCAAAGAAAAACTTGCATCCGATACGCAAAGTACCTTTTTACGGCGATCATAAATAATCTTACTTAAAGCATGGAGCTTATGATGCATATGATTCAAGTTGTCATTGGGCATATCATCTGATAAAGTGAGCTGTATTTGTTCCTTGATATGATGGATCATATCGCAAAGAATATCTTGCGCATTGTTTTTTATTTTTTTCCTTCCCATGATCCATTGATAGGCAATGATGGAAAACGCGCCGGCGACCATGGCTAAGATTCTGCGTGGTAATCTTTAGAAATTGGAGAACAGAATCCATTATCAAATATTTTCATAATAGTTTGCTAACAAGAACTAGGGTAGAAATAGAGTTTGTACAAAAATATGTAAAGAATATGCATATAATGTATTCTGAAAATGTTTTCCAAATGAATGATTACCAAATATATAGGTATATAGATACTCCACCAATTGATTATTGTGATCTTAATATGTTTTTTCTTGATTATTTTCCTGAATTATTATCTGAGTATCATCAATTAGTGTTAAAATATCATGGTGATGATACAGATTCGTGTTATGTTTATTCAAAACTTATGCTCTATCTTTTATCAAAAAATATAAATGATAGACTGGTACAGTCAAAGATTTTAAAATTTTTTCATAAGGTGATTGAATTGCCAGATATGGATGAGGGTATTTCACCTAGAGGAGTTATAATGGGAAATGGAACTGGCGTTATTTCTCAGCTTGAAATGCATGATTTTAACTTTGACATTAGGATGCTATAGAAAGCTTTGTTCAATATTTAACCTGGAGTAGATTATCTTAAATCATTGAGATTATAAAGTAGTAGTGGTAAGAATGGGAAGTGGTCTTTATGGAACATTTGAAGCAAAGCATAAACAACCAATTACTTGAAGATGATTGGAGATTGCAAGGACAAGAATCATATCTGAACGGTAAAACATTGTATTGGCGTAATTATTCAGAAAAAAGTCAATTAAATGATCATGACCATTGTGATTTTTGTACCGATGAGATAAGTGATTTACCGGATACGTGGCATGCAGGTTATAGTCTGCTTGATGAACCGCATGCGACGATATGTCAAAAATGTTATGAAGATTTCAAAAAAATTTTTCATTGGAAAGCAATGTCAAGAGATCATTTTATTCATGTAATTAAGCCTAAAATTATACAAAGGATGAAAGTAAACAATCTATTTAATCATTACTTAGAATGTGGTATGCAGCCTTTGATAACAATGAAATGGAATGGTGATTTACTTATTGAATTTGGAGTCGGGGAGAAAGCAATCGTTCTTGATACAGGGCTGAATATAAAGAAGTTTGGTGATGTTATCGATGAAGAAAATTAATTTACAGAAACTATCACTATTTAATATAGGGTGTGGTTTTGGAGTATCTGAAACGAGGATAATACAGGTATATGAAAGGCGGATATATATGAAAAAGCGTATTCTAATTTCGATTTGTGCATTTATTTTATGTTTTACTGGAGGTTGCGCTAATGATAACTCTGAGGGAAATAAAAATGAATTGGGAAATTATATTACTTTTCAAAAAGTTAGCACAGCTAAAAATATTGAAATAATGAAAGATGTTACCATAAATATTACAGCAACTGAACATGGGGGACATCTCAGAATAGAAAATGGTAAAAATCTTTTCCCTAGTAACGATGGCGAATTATTAGGTGTAATTGCGAAAGTGAACAATCAAAGTAATTCCAGTATTAATATAAAAAATTTTTTGAATTGTAAAGAGGGCTCTGTTTTTATGGTGGATGAGAACTATTATCCAGTATCAAATTATCATGTTGAAGGAAATGCTAAAGATGGTATTATACAACCAAATGAAGAAAAGACAGTATATATTTATACAGAGGTTCCTTTTAATACTGTTACTGATCAAAGCTTGCTTGAAGTGTATTTAACATATGGAAAAGAAACAAAACCATTCTGTGCGATTAATGAAGAGGATTTGAATGGAAATACTACCCAAAATGGTTTTCACTTTCAATTGCAATGGTCTACTTTAGCAGATGATATGTGGTAGTTTTACATAATCGTGAGTATAATGAGAATTTGTTTACATATTTGTTTTAAGGATGACTATGGACATATTGATAATAAAACACCATCCTTTACATATCACAACATAAAGATAAAAAGGTACACGATGTAAGTTCAGACTTTTATCTTACTTGTGTAATTATCAAAAGGTTAATAAGAGGATGGATGAATTCATATCTTTATAAACAAAACAATGAAGTGATGATATGTCAGAAAGGGGCTTAGCAAAATGAAGAATATAGATAAATACAGAGGCTGCCTTGTCGGTGGTGCATCCGGAGATGCGTTAGGCTATGCTGTCGAGTTCTATCAGGAAGATTTTATATTTAAAAAATACGGTGAAAACGGTATTACAGAATATGATCTTATAAATGGTATTGCTCATATTTCTGATGACACACAAATGACACTTTTTACTGCTAATGGTTTATTACTTGGGACAACAAGAGGTATGACTCGTGGAATCATGCAAGCTTATCCGAGTTATATTGCTTCCTGTTATAAGGATTGGCTTAAAACACAGTTGGAATGTTATCCGTTAAAAGAACATTTATCCTATTCGTGGCTTGTTAATGTGCCGGAATTATTTAATCGCCGTGCTCCTGGAAACACTTGTATATCAGCGATTGAAAATGGAGCAAATGGAACAATAGATGAACCAATAAATCAGAGTAAGGGTAGTGGAGGAATTATGCGTGTTGCTCCTATTGGGCTATATTTTGATGGAAAGAAGTATACAAGTGATGAGATTGCTATGATTGGGGCAGAAACAGCAGCTTTAACGCATGGACACGAACTTGGCTATATTCCTGCAGCTGCTTTGGTGCACATCCTTCACTTGATTTCTCATAATGAGGACATTTCTCTGCTTGATGCAGTGATGGATACAAAGAAGGCTCTGTTGCGTTTATTTGCCGACAAGACACATCTGAAAGATCTAATTTTGTTGATAGATAGAGCAGTTGCATTGGCAAATAAGAATTTAGATGATTTAGAAGCTATAAGAGAACTTGGACAGGGTTGGGTAGCTGAGGAAACACTTGCAATTGCGATTTATTGTTCGCTAAAATATTCTGATGATTTTGATAAAGCGATAATTGCATCGGTCAACCACAGCGGTGACAGTGACTCAACCGGTTCAGTAACTGGTAATATCATGGGTGCTTATCTTGGTTACAAAAGCATTCCTCAGAAGTATATAAGAAATCTTGAACTTGTAAATGTGATAATGGAAATTGCAGATGATCTTTATAATGATTGTAAGATAACAGAATATGGTTCTTATCACGATGAAATATGGGAACAGAAGTATATTAAAAAAACTTATGTGCCGAGTAAAACAAGCTCTGAAGAATAACAAATTCCGTCATGCTGGACGAAAAACAAGCGTGGGATGAAAACAAATTTCGTTGTATTAACAAAACTTTCAGCAATGGAAAGATAAGGTCAAGAAACGGCAAATTAAAACGTCTATATTATTGGAACGTAATGAACTTCTATTTATAAACTGTAAGAATATCAAAATGGAGTATAAGCTGAAGCTTAGAAGATATATGAAGCAATGTAAAGCTTTATGTTGATAACGAAAAAGTAAATGGATACAGGCAAAAAAAACCGTTAGTAGAAAAACGGCTTTTGGTTTAAAATTAATCTCAAAAATTAAGTAATAAGCAAGTTGCTTTACAATACTATCGTTTTCATCACAAAACTTGTAAATGCTAGGATGCATATGAATTTCATAACAGTTTAGAAAAGTGAAGGAACATCTCGCCTATTAATAAAGAAAAAAACATAAAAGCATAAAAGACGATGATCAATCAATAGTTTTACAGCTAAAGAAAAATTATCATTTAGAAACAATTTTATGATTGGAAAACCATAATCTATATAATATTCTTAAGTGCCGTTTTTAAGGTTTCGACAGCTTCATCAAAACTTCTCACAAAATAGCCATGCTTCAAAATTGCCCCAAGAACATAATGATTCATGCCGTAAGTAGGAACATCATAGCGATTCGCTGACTGCAAACGGATATCACTGTTAATCCCAATGATGATTTTTGTATGTGATTTTATGGCAATTCCTAATTCTACCATAACACCAGCATCTTCATTTGTTAGATCTGCAATAAAGATATCACAGTCTTCGACAGCTTTTGTGTCACCATCATAAATTTCTTCAGGTGTTGGAAGCGACTGCTTATTCTCATTAAATGGTTGGTCAATCGGATTAAAGATATCCAACTGTGGAAAAGTTGCTCTTAAGATTTCCCCTTCTTTTTTACGCTGTGCGACTTCTGCCTCATTAAACAAGGAACCGGCAACATAAACTTTTAACATATATATATTCTCCTTTACATCTATTAGGATTATACAGGCAGGTAAGAGAATTTTCAACTATTGGGTTTAGATAACAACGGAAGAATTTATACAAAGGGGTTTTATTAAACGATTTTCCATAACAAGTTCACAGAGCGGCAATTTTTTTATAATTTCTCCTCAATGTTCTTCCATATTTATTTATAATCTCCCGCATTCCTTTCTGTACGCTTTTAAATTACAAAAAATTCAGAAATTCTACTATGTTCAAGCGAAAGATAACTTGCTATAATAATGAAGAATTTAGAAAAGGGATGAATGAGTTGAGAAGAAGTTATGAAATTGATATGTGTCATGGCCCACTCTTCTCACGACTGATTGTTTTCGCAATACCACTAATTTTATCAGGTATTTTACAACTGCTCTTTAATGCAGCCGATATTATCGTCGTGGGAAGATTTACCGGAAGCCATGCTTTAGCAGCGGTTGGTTCTACCAGTTCGCTGATTAACCTGTTAGTCAATCTGTTTATTGGTGTTTCCGTTGGAGCGAATGTTTTACTAGGCCGCTATTATGGTGCGCAAGATTATAAGAATGCATCAGAAACGGTCCATACAGCAATGGTAACGGCTATTGTGGGTGGTGTGATTATGATCATAGCAGGAGTTTTATTAGCACGACCTCTGCTGGAAATGATGGGAACACCACAAGATGTCTTATCGCTTTCTGTGCTATACATGCGTATTTACTTTATCGGTATGCCGGCATTTATGGTATATAATTTCGGAGCTGCTTTATTACGAGCTTTAGGGGATACCAAACGTCCGCTTTATTTCTTAACAGTTGCTGGTGTTGTTAATGTTATTTTTAATTTGTTTTTTGTCATCGTTTTACATATGGGAGTTGCCGGTGTTGCGCTTGCGACAATTATTGCACAGGCAATATCTGCTGGTTTAATATTACTAAGCTTAGAAAAATCAGAAGGTGTTTTGCATTTACGGCTAAAGGAATTATCTTTCCATAAAGATAAGCTGTTTGGTATGTTACGGGTAGGACTTCCTGCCGGCTTACAGGGAGTTATCTTTAATATCTCCAATGTGCTGATACAATCTTCTATTAACTCATTTGGCTCTGTGGTTATGGCAGGAAACACTGCTGCCAGCAATATCGAAGGCTTTGTGTATACTTCCATGAATGCCGTATATCAGACATCACTTAGCTTTACCAGTCAGAATTATGGGGCTAAGCAATACCACCGTATTGATAAGATTCTGTTGCAATGTTTAGGCATTGTTACCTTTGTCGGTTTGTTTATGGGAATAGGAGCATTTTTACTGGGACATCCATTATTAAGCATCTATTCTTCCAGTGAAGAAGTCATACAATATGGAATAGCACGATTGAGCGTGGTAAGTGCCAGTTATTTCTTATGTGGTATTATGGATGTCTTTGTGGGAAGTTTACGAGGAATAGGATATTCAATCATGCCGATGTTGGTATCGTTAGCTGGGGCTTGTCTATTCCGAATCATTTGGATCTTTACCATCTTTCAGGTAGAGCATACGCAGTTTTCTTTATATGTGTCCTATCCTATTTCTTGGATGCTTACCATCAGTGCACATCTTATTTGCTACCTGCTAGTGCGTAAAAAAGCTTTTGCGAAATAAGGATGAAATAGATTCTATAGAAGTAAGAAGGAAAGAATACGACAACTGTTGGTGATGCAGGGAACTCGTATTCTTTTTTTGTATTCAAAGGGAAGGTTATCTTACTTACACAATTTCTCTTCGCTGTAGCCGAAGAATACTACACATAGTGCAGTTCCGATAATGTTTAAAGCTTTTCTCATAATGGTTTTCCTCCTAATGTATCTTACATCTAAAGTTTATCTCATTATTTCGTAACTGTCGTTGGATTCAGCTTACGAATGACTTACACTTTTGTTAGATTCCCTTTTCTTTTCATTGCGTATTCCTGTATAATGAGAAAAGAAAGAAAAAGGTGAAATTATGCAATTTAAAGAATTCGCATTACATACAGATATCTTAAAAGCATTAGAAAAACTACATTATGAACAAGTATTACCGATACAGGAACAGGTGATACCGGAAATCTTAAAAGGAAGAGATGTCATTGTCCGTTCACGAACAGGTAGTGGAAAGACAGCTTCCTTTGCCATTCCTATCGTGCAAGAGCTGATATGGGAGGAAAGGGAACCGCAGGCAATTATCCTGACGCCAACAAGAGAATTGGCGCTGCAGATCAAAGAGGACTTTGATAATATTGGTGCTTATCGTCGTATCAAAACGGTTGCCATCTTTGGGAAACAACCTTATAAGTTTCAAATACAGGATTTGAAACAGCGTGCACATGTAGTGGTGGGAACACCGGGTAGAATATTGGATCATTTAGAAAGAGAAACTTTGAAGACTGGTCATATACGCTATGTCATAATTGATGAAGCGGATGAAATGTTGAATATGGGTTTTATAGAAAGTGTTCAAAGCATATTTAACTATTTCCCAGGGAATAAAATAACTTGTCTATTTTCCGCAACGATGCCGCAACTGATACAAGAACTGGCGGAAGGGTTTATGAAAGAGCCAAAGCTGATTACGTTATCGGAAGAAACCACAGTAAACGCGGCAATCACACACTATGCATATGAAGTGAAAGAGAAACAAAAGTTGTCATTTCTTAAACAACTGTTATGCAAAGAACAACCAGCGTCTTGTATCATTTTTGCTCGTACGCAAGAGGGTGTTAAGACCATTTGTGATGAACTTTATGCATTGGATATGTGTGTGGATAAGCTTCATGGCGGTATGTTGCAGGAGGATCGTATAGGGAATATTCGCGATTTTAAAAAAGGAAAGATTCGCATTCTTGTCGCAACAGATGTAGCAGCCAGAGGTATTGATGTACAGGATATTTCCCATATTATCAATTATGATATGCCGAATCAAAAAGAGACCTATTTGCATCGTATCGGAAGAACCGGTCGCCAAAGTGCCAATGGTGTTGCCATAACTTTTATCAATGAATATGATGGAGAGCGCAAAGCTGAACTTGAAGAATATTTGGGGTACACTTTAGAAATACGTGAAAAGGATGAAGTGCGCAAACAAGAAGTTAAGAAAGAAACTATCGAGCCTTTGACAAAACCATTTGCCTTACGAGAAGATAAGGGAAAAGAAGTGCATAAAGATACTATGAAGTTGTATCTGAATGGCGGTAAGACAAAAAAGATTCGTGCAGGAGACATCGTTGGGGCAATTTGTGAGATTCAGGGGGTAAGTGCTGAGGATATTGGAGTGATTCAGATTCAAGATAATCAATCTTATGTGGATATTTTAAATGGGAAAGGTAAGCAGGTGTTAAAAGCTTTACAGCAAGGTACAATTAAAGGTAAGAAATTGAAAGTACAAAAAGCAAAGGAATAAGGGAAGTAACTATATGTTTTTAAAATTATAACGGCAATCAAGGATTGACATTTGTTTAACCATAAACGATAAAGACTCTGATGAGTTAACAAATCAGAGTTTTTTTCATATATACACATAGAAGCTAAGAAATATGCATATACTGCTATAGAGGTGTATGCATTTTGCGAAAAGAAACATTGGAACAGGAATTTGCCTATCATGAAACAAATGGTAAAAAACCATATTTCGAAGGCTGGTATTATAAAATTCAGACATCTGAAGTCAGCGTAGGTGTCATTGTCGGCATTCATTATGAGAAGGGAATACGAAATGGCTTTATTCAAGTTTTAGATACGTATCGCAATATCTCCGATTATCTAGTATTTCCTGATGAAGATATTCATATTGAAGAGCATAAAATAAAGTTTAAAGAAAATGAATTTACTCGTCATTATCTTCACTTTCATGATGAAGAGAAACAACTGCACATGGATGTTCAGTTCCACCAACAGCATCATCTGCATGGCAATATCTACATGCCAACCATCATGGGACCATTTTCTTATATGGAGATGGAATGCACGCATGCAATCATCAGTCTGCATCATCGCTGTGACGGAAAGCTTTTAATTCAGGGGAAAGCGTTTGATGCTAAGGGTATTGGCTATATAGAAAAGGATAGGGGAACGTCCTTTCCGAAACGTTATCTTTGGTATCAATCAAATTCCTGCAGGAAAAAGGAAAGTTGTTTTTTTCTATCCATTGCAGATATTCCTATAAAACAGTTAGAATTCCAAGGAATCATTTGTGTCTTGATGTTGCAAGGAAAACAGAAGCGTTTTGCGACCTATTTGGGTGCGAAAGTTACCCATATGGAAATGATGCGTAAAAAAGAAGGTGTTCATGCCTTTCTTCATATGAAACAAGGTTCTTATGAATTGGATATTCATTTGCTGTATCGTGATGTTTGTTCCTTGAAAGCACCTGTAAGTGGAATCATGTGTAAGACGGTAAAAGAGAGCTTAAATAGTATTGCGAAAGTGATTATTTATCATCATCATAAAATTATTGAAAAACAGATATTTCAAAAAGGTGGATGTGAGATTAGCGGATATTATGGCTAATACATCTGCTTTTTTTGTGGGTGATTTGCGATTTATTCAGTATGAGTTGACATTCCTTGCAAAGTGACGTATCCTTTTCGCAAGGAGAATTTTTTATGACAAGTAGTATACAAACAAATCACTTATATTTTGCTTACGATGAAGAGGATACCCTACAGGATATCAATATTACAATTGAAGGAAAAAACGGATGTATTTTATTAGCAGGAACGAATGGTAGTGGAAAAAGTACATTATTAAATGTTCTCTGTGGCTTTTTGATTCCATATCGCGGAACGTTGGAAAGAACCATGCCAATTGCTTATTTACCTTTCGAAAGTCCACTTTTCCCACAACTTACCGTAAAGGAAAATTTGCGTTATTTTTACCGCTGTTATAACGGTGAGGATATATCATTCAAGATGGATGCGGTAATGGAAGTGTTAAATGCTTTGCATATTGATTATTTAGAACAGCGTTTAATGAAATGCAGCTCAGGGCAAAAACAAAAAGTAGCAATTGCCATTATCTTATTAAGTAAAGCACCGATCATCTTTATGGATGAACCCTTTGTTGCTATAGATGCGCAAAGTAGTGCAGCAGCTATCGACTTAATCAAGCAACAAAGTAAAGAACGCCTTTTTGTTATAACATCACATACCTTAGAGGCGACACGTTCCCTTATTACACGTTTAATTCACTTAGTGGATGGACAAATACAAGTAGATACTAAAGATCAAAAAGAAATTACAGCGTATTATCAGCGCACGTTGGAGAATTACTTATGATGATGTTGGAATTAGTAAGGTTATTACGTACATCAAAATGGAAATATTTAATCTTCATCATCATTGTAAGCATTGCTTATAAACAGCTTATTTATACCGAAACCGGCACATCCATGGGAATCGCACAGCTGCTACCGATCATGCCTACTTTATTGTCACAAACAGCCATGCATTTATCTATTGCCATATTGCCGTCGTTCCTCTGTATTTATTTGCTATATGATATTGCTTATCAAGAAGAAACGATTAGTACATGGGAAAGTATCTTGCCTTGCAGAAAGATTGCTAGAAAACGTATCTTGCAAAAAGAGCTGATGCTGCTTTTCCTGCAATGCGTATGCTTGCTTCCTTCTCTCATAATTTTTTATCTTTTCACCGGCACCCTGTCTAAGACATTTTTCTTGATTCTGTTTAGTATTGCCTTCCTTTATTTTTTAGGCTTTCATATCAGCTGTTATGTTACCAGTAATGGCTTTTTGTGTATCGCAGGTGGTGTGGCAATCATAAATGTATGGAAAACTTGCATGCCTTTGTTTCTTCTTATTTGTATATGCAATCTAGGTGAATGGTCAGCTCTTCTTGTGCAATATGCTTACGGTATAATTGGTACCTGTGTGATTGTTTATGGCATCTTGTTATTGATGGGAGAGCGGTTACTGTTAAGGAAACTACAAAGAGAAATGGTATTAAAAAAGTTGCTGAATGGTTATCATGTAACACAAGGTGAACTCTTAGCTAATCGATATCTATCCTTGTTGGATATAGGAATGCAATTTATCTTTCATAGAAGAAACACGCATACAGTACATTACTGGAGAGCTTGTGCGGCATGGGAAGTTACTTTGAAACAGCATGTATTTGTTATATTTTTTATGCTATTTAGTGTTGTTTATGGTATAGCACAGAAAACTTATCTTATGTTTCTTGGTACGGTTTGCGCCATGCTGTTATTGCTTTATTACTATTATAAAGAAAAGCAACGTATTACCAAGATATATATTTTACCCACAACAAAAATTACATATAAAAAATAGGATATCACTTAGTATCCTATTTTTCATGTGTGGCGGGCATGCCACATATCTAGGGTGAAAATCCCTCGGGGCGTAGTTATCGACGAACCCAAGAGC
>NZ_CAXUBY010000062.1:0-12884 GCF_964249515.1 Eubacterium sp. 3_1_31 | reverse complement strand
CACGGTTCGGGGAGAGGACTGCACAAACCTACCCTAGAAATAAGGAAAGGCGGTGCTTTCCTACTCTACTATGTAGGGAATAACCAGATATATCATGCAGGCGACCCGATAGGATATTCAGACCTAAGCGGTAGTTACTGGCAACAGCACTTAATCGGTGCAGGACGAGTAAAACAATAGAAAGGACTTGAAAATATGTTTAAGAAGAATAAGAAACAGACAGAAACTCTCAAAGAACCAAAAGAAAAAAAGGTGCGTACTGTTAAGGTAGGCACACATAAGAAAACCCTGATTGCGTTGTGGGTGGTGCTTATCGCAAGCGTGAGCTTCGGAGTGTATAAGAATTTTACGGCTATCGACCAGCATACCACCCATGAAAAAGAAATCATTGAACTTCGCTTGCAGGACACCAACGGGATTGAAAATTTCGTGAAGAACTTTGCGAAGTCCTACTACACATGGAATAATAGCAAAGAAGCGATTGAAGCAAGGACGCAGGCAATCAGCGGTTATCTGACAAAGGAATTGCAGGACTTGAATGTGGATACCATTAGAACGGATATACCGACCAGCTCCACAGTTACAGATGTGCTTGTGTGGAATATTGAGCAGTCGGGGACGGACACTTTTTCTGCTACCTACGAAGTAGATCAGCAGATAAAAGAGGGAGAACAGACTAGAAATGTCAAGGCAACCTATACCGTAGAAGTCCATGTAGACGCTGACGGGGATATGGTAATCGTTCAGAACCCTACCCTTGCACCAGCAATCGAAAAGTCGTACTATGAGCCAAAGACACCAGAAGCAGACGGAAATCTGGACGCTGATACGGTAAATGACGCTACCACATTTCTGGAAACATTCTTTAATCTCTATCCAACAGCCACAGAAAAAGAGCTTGCCTACTATGTATCGGGAAATGTGATTGAGCCTATCGGCAGGGACTACCTTTATTCTGAACTGGTAAACCCTATCTTTACAAAGGACGGGGACAATGTGAAAGTCAAAGTAGCCGTGAAATTCCTTGATAATCAAACAAAGGCAACGCAAATATCACAGTATGAGCTTGTGTTACATAAAGATAGTAACTGGAAGATTGTAGGATAAGGAAAAGGCTTGCGTCATACACTGTATGCTCTGCAAGCCATATTCATATATATTTTATTTAGTTGTTATAGCTTTTATAAGGCGTTTTGTACCGCTGATTTCAGCTAATACAATATCCGTCATGCGTTGAAGATTGGCGATATGATATGAATTGACCCGTTCTTCCCATTCTTCTGTATCTTGTTTTTGAATACCTGACAAGTATTCATGTAAAACAAACATACGCTTTTCTAATAGTGCTTTTTGTTCTTCTAAGGGTAAACAATCAAGGAAGAATGCTGTGATAGAAAAGATATTTGTATCATAATCGAATTTCAAAAAAGAAGTTCTCAAGGTATCTAATAATGTAGCCGTCCCCTGTTCTGTGATTGAGTAGATTGTTTTATCGGGCATATTACCGTCCTTTTGTACTTCGCCAGTGATATATTGCTTTTTCTCTAAAGTTTTAATCGTTGCATATACGGTAGAAGTACCGATATTAAACCAATACTTGATATTCATGTAGTCTAAAGTTTTGACAATTTCATAGGCGTTAAGTGGTTGATGGCTAATAAGCCCTAAAAGCATAGTTGCTGGTTTTGATAACATATATTTTACACTCCTTGACAAATACAACAGTTTAATATACTCTATATATAGAGTAGTATTTGGTTGTATTACTTTTATTTTGATTGTATCACGAATATTTGAAAAATGGAAGATAGAAAGGAGTTGTGCTTATGCCGCAATTAAATAAAGGTGGGAAATTTGTATTTGGGTTATCTTTGATACACGATAATTTAACTGTTCAATTTCCAACACAAGCACTTAAAGAATATCGAGTGCTGAATGATAATAAAATTATTATTTTCACGGGAAGTAAGGTTACTGGAGGATTTTGTGTAACGACATATTCTTTGCTATCTACATCAAAGCTAAGTCATATTTTACATGAATGTCCACAGTTAAAAAACCAGTCTATTCCACAAGGGACATTGATTACATATAAAGGTCGCCAATATACATGGCTTGTTGTAAAAGAAAATGGAAGTATTCAATTCACACCACAATTACTTGAACAGTTACATCTTAATGTAGGAAATGAGTTATTGTGTATTAGAAGTAGCGATATTGCATTTACAATGGGCGCAAAAGGACCGCTTCTTGAAAAAGCCCATAATTACAGTGGAAATATCGACCGCTATTAATGGAAGGAAGTTTGATTATGGCAGATTACGAAAAAGACAAAAGTTTGGGATTGGGAACTTTTTTGGGGGCATTTTATGAAAGTTGTAAATAAAATCTTTTGGGATACAGATAAAATAAGCATGATTACAAATCATTTAGACGCTGATACACATAGTCATTTGATGTTACAGTTATTTGTTGGTGTTGACGATTATGTGGAAATAGTTATCAAAGACATACGGATTAAATGTAATGTTATAGTTGTAAATAAAAATGTTGCACATTCTTTTTCGGCAAAGGGGAAATTGTATTTTTCTTCGATTATTGACCCAACATCTGTGTATGGAAAAAAACTTATTGATAAAATGGGAGAAAAAGATTTTTTGATTTATGACCAAATAGATACATACGAATTGAGCAGGCAAGTTAAAAGGTTATTACATAGTACAAATGTTGAACAATATAAATATTTTTACAAATATCTATTAAATTATTTAGAACTATCTATGTATAAACACACGTATGATGAAAGAATATCTAGCATTTTCCAGATTTTAGACACTTGTAAATGCACCGACCATAGTATCAAATATTTAGCAGATAATGTATTTTTATCTTCCAGCAGATTATCACATTTATTTAAAGAACAAACTGGAATACCTTTAAAGTCCTATATTATATTACATCAAATGGAACGGGCTTTTGATGAATTGTTCGCTGGTAGAAATATCACGGAGGCTTCAATGATTGCTGGTTTTGATAGTCCGTCCCATTTTGCAAGTACAGTAAAAAAAATGATGGGTATGACCGTTTCATTATCGTTAAAAGATAGCGAATTTTTGAAAGTTTACTAATGAAATTTAAAATATAATAAAGCCATGAAGAAAGGAGCTTTATTATGGAAGAATATTTGAAAGAAACGAAAATGTTAAATTTTAATTCTGCTAAGATTAGTGATTTAGTTAGGGAAAAAGGCTGGCTGGAATTAGACGAATTTCATAAAATAAAAAACATTTATGAGTTTGTTCAAAATGATATTTTATTTGGATATAACTCTACGGATATATTGAGTGCGGTTGAAGTTTTACAAGATGGTTTCGGACAATGTAATACTAAAGCAACACTTTTAATGGCACTATTACGTTCAGTTAATATACCGTGCAGATTACACGCCTTTAATGTGTCAAAAGATTTTCAAAAGGGAGCACTTCCCCAAATTATTTATTTGTTAGCACCTAAATATATTTTGCATACATGGGTAGAAGTTTTCTTTAATGATAAGTGGATTGCTTTAGAAGGTGTAATAATCGATAAAGACTATTTATACACAGTACAACAAAAATATACTGAATATAAAGGTATATTCAAAAAATTTGCTATTGCAACTAAAGACTTGGAAACAGTTAATATTGCTTGGACGGGAAACGATGTTTTTATTCAGAAAGAAGCTGTTGTTGATGATTATGGTATATTTTCTTCTCCCGATATACTTTTTTCTAAGCATACGCAGAATATGTCAAAACTTAAATTGTACCTTTACTCGCATATAGGAACGAAAATGATGACAAAAAGAGTATTCAAAATAAGAAATTCAAAGAAATAAAGAGGTGGTGTTGTGGAAAAACAGTCATGGGTACTATGTCCTGTTTGTAGTAACAAAACACGAACAAGAATACGGAAAGATACAGAACTAATAAATTTCCCATTGTATTGTCCGAAGTGCAAAGCTGAAACTTTAATCAATATAAAGTATGGAAAAGTAACTGTTATCAAAGAGCCAGACGCTAAGACGCAGAGCCGATAATTTATAGGTTATTGTAACTTGTAGATTGTCGGCTCTTATTTGTTACCTGCGGAGCAGATTAGCAAATAAGAGTATCAAAGACAAAAAAGAAAACAAGAAGCTGATTACTTCTTGCTTTCCCTGCTATTCAAGATACCGTCAATCGTACCTTGAATGATTTTTAATTCGCTATCGCTCAATAAATCAAGAGAAGTTTCTATCTGACGGCGAGCTGTGCTTTTTACGACATTCTCTGCTGGATAGAAATATTCATCAACTGATATATTGAACATGGTAACTAAATCATGGAATAATTGAAAACTAGGGTGCGACCCGATATTTTCAATATCAGCGATATGACGTTCTCCATAGAACACTTTATCGCCTAAATCATTACGAGAAAGCCCTGCTCTTTCACGGGCTTCTCTGATTGCCAGCCCTAAAGGTCTGAAATCAAAAGTTTGTGTTTCTTTTGCTTTTCTCATTTTAAATCACCTAGCATGAGTTTATACTTCATGTGATGTATTTAGAATGTATTAAAAGTGCATATAGTATGCAGTAATAATTCAAAAGTTGTTATCGTGTGCGGTAAATAAAAAAAACCGTTCTTAGATAATATACTTTTGTGCGTCTTGAAGAATAACGGGACGGTTTTGGATATAACCAGAACTGTCCTTTTTCTTGTGAGTGCAAGGTATGGCTCTGGTTAAAGGGGGCTATACCATGACTGCATACAAAAGAACGCTTTGCCGTTCTCAACTGGATAAATATTTCAGTCCACTATTACAATCATTACACCCTTTATATGAGTTAAAAATTCATATCATCAGAATTTATAAAACAGTCCGTTTGTGTAATTACACATTATCGGGCTGTTTTTGTTTTTCAAAAAAATTTTTTTGAAAATCTTGGTAGCTTGCCACCTCTTTGGGTAGTTAGGGTGCGGAAAGGGGGAAATAAACAAAAGTTTATTTCAATCCAGCACGGAAAGGAGGTGAGCAAATGAAAACATCTTCTTTCAAACAAGCCATTGAAGCACAGTTTGATTGCCTTTCAAAAAAAGTAATTAAACGTGCAGTAAAGAAAGGCTACCGTGATATGAAAAGGCGTGAAAAACACGAATGTTTATTTTCGGATATTCCAGATTATGAACAATCACGTTTTGGAGAATTGGATAAATACGAAAGTGATTATACTGTATTCAATATCTTAGGCATTGAAGTATGGGTTGAGGACGACCAGTTAAGCAAAGCCCTTAAAACATTGACAGAGAAGAAACGCAACATTATTTTGTTATCCTACTTTATGGATATGTCGGATAGTGAAATCAGCGAATTTATTAAAATTCCCCGTTCTAACGTCCAGTATCACAGAACTAAAACACTTGAAGCAATGAGAAAAATTATGGAGGAACGCAAATGAAGAAATATGAACATCTGCCTTTTGAAGTTATTTTATCAGCAACAGAGGGCGACCCAGAAGCGATTGAAGCCGTTATGAAATTTTATGACGGTTACATTTCCAAACTATGTCTGCGTAGATTGTATGACGAACACGGTAACGTCTGCATGGTGGTAGACGCAGATTTAAAAAACAGAGTTCAGACAGCATTACTTGATATGCTGATGAATTTTGAAATTGTAGTGATGTAGTACATACAAGTGAAGTCTGGCACGTCCCCCTTTCCTGCCACTTCACTTGTCATTCTATTAAAATCAAAATCTGAAAGTTGATTTTAATAGGCTGAATAGCCGATAGTTCTTTGACAACTGAATAAAGCAGGCAGATACGTTTGTGAGATAGCGAGCCACAGGAACTGTACGCCATGACCTTTCCAAAAGAAAGCGAGCGCCCCACGCAGTGATCCGAGAGCGACTGTTGGAAAAGTCGTTTTGCCACGACCTATCCTCACAGAATAATGATACGTCCGCATGGTGCGGTTCTGCCCACAAGAATGGGAATAGTTGAGATACTAACGGAGCTTTCCAAAGCCGTCTGCCTGCTTCTGTAACTTATAAAATAGACACTCAGTAAGGGGGTGTTACATTATGTTAAATACTGATGTGTTAAATGATGTGATGTTCCAGCAAGGTAAGGTGTTGGAATATGAATAAAACGAAGATAAGAGCAACGGAACAGCCGATTGCTGTTGATATAGAGGGGCTGTCTGCTATGTTATCTTGTGGTCGTGCTACTGCAAGAAAGATTGGCGAGCAGGCAGGAGCAAAAATTGTGATAGGTCGCAGGGTTCTTTATTCCATAGAAAAAGTCAAAAAATACTTGATATATTTGGAAGAATAGAGCGATTTTCTATTTATGTTCTCTGGCGTGTGTAGTATAATAAGAAAGGACAAAGCACGCTGTGAGAACAAGAAAAGAGGCTTTTTCAGAAAGGAATGGTTCTCATGGCAATTAGTAGAAAAGACCCAAAAGGAAGAAAATTAAGAGAGGGCGAAAACTGGCGTAATGATGGAAGATACAGTTATCGTTATACAGATGTAAGAACAGGCAAGAGATTGACAGTCTATGCACAAGATTTACCAGAGCTTCGAGAAAAAGAGAAACAGATTGCAAAGGATATGGAAGATAACATACTGACAGACGGAGCAATCAAAAAAATGACGCTTAACACGTTGTTTGAGCGTTATATGGCAACTCGTGAGCTGGCTGATACTACAAGAGTTAGTTATGTTCGTGCTTGGGAAAACAGAGTAAAAGACGAGATTGGAAATATTAAAGTTGTTCAGCTTTTACCCTCACATATTAAAGCGTATTATGCGAAACTTTCCAAAGCTGGATATGCTTATTCTACAATCAAGTATATTCACAACCTGCTTTATCCTGCATTAGAAATGGCTGTTGATGATGATATTATCCGAAAGAACCCTGCAAAAAGTTCCATTAGCGATTATGGAAAACCAGCAGAGGAAAAAGAAGCCTTAACTGTTTCTCAACAAGAAAAGTTTATGGAGTTTGTAAAACAGAGCAATGTCTATAACACATATTATCCCATGTTTACCATAATGATTGGTACGGGGTTAAGGTGTGGGGAGCTTATTGGTCTTACATGGAAAGATATAAACATCAAGGCAAAAACGGTTAATGTAGACCACCAGCTCATTTATAAGAATTTAGGCGACGGTTGCAAGTTCCATATCTCAACACCAAAAACGGAGTCGGGTATTCGTATTATACCTATGACACAAGAAGTTGCAAAAGCCTTTGAGGAACAAAGGAAAATCAATTTCATGCTTGCAAAGGATAAGAGCATTGAGGTGGACGGGTATTCTGGGTTTGTCTTTACAGCGAAATCGGGCAGACCGCTTATGCCGAATGGCGTAAATAGTGTTTTATATAACATTGTAGACACATATAACAAAACCGAAGTAGAGAGAGCAAAAAAAGAGCATAGGAAAGCAGAGCTGTTACCAAAGTTTTCAGCTCATGTAATGCGTCACACAGCTTGTACCAGAATGGCAGAGTGCCGTATGGACGTAAAAGTTCTTCAATATATTATGGGACACGCCCATATAGATGTAACAATGGAAGTGTATAACCATATCGGAGAGCTGACAAGGATTGAAAAAGAGATTGCAAGACTGGATAGCATGGCGTTAAACGCTTGACACCATAAAAAGAAAAATTGGTGTCAAATTGGTGTCAAAACAGAAAAAATCACAATTTCAAAAGAAATAAGATACAGCAAACCATTGATTTTAAAGGGTTTGCAAAAAAATAGCAAAAATATTAGCACTCAAGTGTTGACAGTGCTAACAAAAAGGAATATACTGTTAGCAGACATAGAGGTGGAGTGCTAGAAAGGAGTGAAAGACATGCTAACAAATCGCCAGATATCCATATTTAAAGCAATTGTTGATGAGTTCACCAGAACAGCAGAACCAGTTGGCTCTAAGCGATTGATGGATTTGTTAGAGTTCACTTGTTCCAGTGCTACCATACGAAATGAAATGGCTGCATTAGAGGATGTCGGCTTGCTGGAAAAAACACATACCTCCAGCGGACGCATTCCAAGCAGTAAAGGGTATCGCTTCTATGTTGAACATCTGATGGAGAAGCAACTTGATGAAGGAGTTAAGAATTCTCTTCAGGAAGTATTCAAGGAACGCCATTACTCAATGGATGAAATCGTCAAGAAAAGCTGTGACATCCTATCGCAGATGACATCATTAACATCTGTCGTGTTAGGACCGGAAAGCAAGTATCAAACCTTGCAGCACATTCAGCTATTTCCTTTGACAGAACGCAGTGCAGTCGCCGTCTTTATTACAGACCATGGGCATACGGAAAATAAAACGTTCCATTTTAACACCGAGGTCAGTATAGACGATATCAAGACCTGCTGCAATTTGTTGAATGATAAGCTGAGCGGCACACCGATCAATGAGGTCGTGGAGCGCATGCAGGAAATTGAGCCTTTATTAGCTAGTCATGTCGCACGACATGAAGTCTTGTTTGAAGCCTTCGTCAGTGCTTTCATGAAATTCGCTACGGAGCATGTGTATTGCAGCGGTAAAACCAATATGTTATACCAGCCGGAATTCGCAGATATCGAAAAGCTCAAGGAATTGATGAAGATGTTGGAAGACAGCTCTTTATTCCGTCAGATTGCCAATCACGAAGGCAACATGGCAATTGAAATCGGCGGTGAAAACGAATTGATCCATATGAATGATGTTGCTGTTGTCAGCAGTAAGTTCAAAGTTAATGACAATGAAGAAGGTGAGCTGATGATCGTTGGTCCAACCCGCATGCAGTATAGCCGTGTCGTTGCTTTGATGGAGTATATGAGCAAGGTTCTTGAAGATTTGTATCGACAGGAAGAAGTATAGGAGGTCATCATGCAGGAAGAAAAAGAATTGCAACAAGAAACAACATGTGACTGTGAAAAAGAAGCGTGTAAAACCGAAGAAGTAAAAGAAGCTGGCAAAGACGAAAAGGCAGCGGATAAAGAAGTAAACAAAGATGCGAAGGCAGATGATAAAGAAGCAAAAAAAGATGCCAAAGCTGAAGAAAAAGAAGAAAAGAAAAGCGCGAAGTTCTCAAAACGCAAGCGCATTGAAGAATTAGAAGAAGAAGTCGCTAAATTAAAGGAAGAAGTTGCTGCCAGCAAAAATGCGTATTTCAAGGCATATGCAGATGCAGAAAACTTAAAGAAGCGTTTGCAGAGTGAGGCAGACAACGTACGAAAATATCGTATCCAGGGATTCGCTACTGAAGTATTACCGGTATTGGATAATCTGGAAAGAGCACTTGATGTAAAGGTTGAAGATCCTAACATCAAAAATTATGTGAAAGGATTTGAGATGATTTATCAGCAGCTAGTACACATTTTGGAAAATGAAGGTGTCAAAGTAATTGAAGCACAGGATAAACCATTTGATCCAAATTATCACCAGGCACTGATGCAGGAGGCCAAAGAAGGCGTAGAATCCGGTATGGTCATTGAAGTTCTGCAGAAGGGTTACATGTTAAAAGATCGCGTATTACGTGCAGCACTCGTAAAAGTGAGTGAATAAATTAAGGAGGAAATTCATATGAGCAAAATTATTGGTATTGACTTAGGTACAACAAACAGCTGTGTCGCTGTGATGGATGGCGGAGAATGTAAGGTTATTACAAATCCGGAAGGAAATCGTACAACACCATCTGTTGTCGCATACAAAAACGGTGAAAGAATTGTCGGTGATGCCGCAAAACGTCAGGTAGTCACAAACAAAAATACTGTTTCATCTGTAAAACGTTTAATGGGTACAAATGAAAAAGTAGAATTGGAAGGAAAACAGTATACACCTCAGGAAATCAGTGCGATGATCCTGCAGTATTTGAAAGGTTATGCAGAAGATTATTTAGGAGAAAAAGTAGAAAAAGCGGTGATTACAGTGCCTGCTTACTTCAACGATGCACAGCGTCAGGCTACAAAAGATGCTGGTAAGATTGCTGGTTTGGAAGTAGAACGTATCATCAACGAACCTACAGCTGCAGCTTTGGCTTATGGTATTGATAAGACAGAAAAAGAACAGAAAGTTTTGGTATATGACTTAGGTGGTGGAACATTTGATGTTTCTATCCTGGAATTAGCAGATGGTACTTTTGAAGTATTATCAACAAACGGTGATACGAAATTAGGTGGCGACGACTTCGATAACGTTGTTGTTGATTGGATGGTTGATACATTCAAGAAAGAAAACGGTGTTGACTTACGTAAAGATACAATGGCAATGCAGCGTTTAAAAGAAGCCGGTGAAAAAGCGAAGAAAGATTTATCCGGTATGGTACAGACACAGATTTCTTTACCATTCATCTCTGCTGGTGCTGATGGACCATTGCACTTCGAAGCTACTTTAACACGTGCAAAATTTGATGAAATGACAAAACACTTGGTAGATCGTACAATGGAACCTGTTCGCAACGCACTGCGTGACGCTGGTTTAACAAAGAACGATATCCATCAGGTATTGTTAGTAGGTGGATCTACACGTATTCCAGCTGTTCAGGATGCTGTTAAGAATGCTTTAGGCAAAGAGCCTAACCGTTCAGTAAACCCTGATGAAGTAGTTGCTATGGGTGCTGCTATTCAAGGTGGTGTTATTCAGGGTGATGTAAAAGATGTATTATTGCTGGATGTTACACCATTGAGCTTAGGTATTGAAACTATGGGTGGTGTCATGACAGTATTGATTCCACGTAATACAACTATCCCTACAAGCAAATCACAGGTATTCTCTACAGCAGCTGATAATCAGCCAGCCGTTGATATCCGCGTATTGCAAGGTGAACGTCCAATGGCAAATGATAACAAGGAATTAGGTATGTTTAAACTGGATGGTATTGCTCCAGCACGTCGTGGTGTTCCACAGATTGAAGTAACTTTCGATATTGACGTTAATGGTATCGTTCATGTATCTGCGAAGGATAAGGGTACTGGTAAAGAACAGTCTATCACGATTCAGAATACTAGCGGTTTAAGTGATGAAGAAATCGATCGTATGGTACGTGAAGCAGAAGAACACAAAGCAGAAGATGAAAAACGTAAAGAAGAAATTGATTTACGTAACCGTGCAGAAGGCTTTATTGCACAGATTGACGGTATGTTAGCTGACAGTGGTGATAAGATTGACGCAAAACAGAAAGAAGAAACACAGAAATTGCGTGATGATTTACAGAAATCACTGGATGAAAATGATATGGCAGCTGTGAAAGAAAAACTGGATGCTTTGGAAAAAGCAGCACAGGCAGCTAGTGCACAGATGTATCAGCAGCAGGCAGGAAATCCTAACGATGCTGGTAATGCACAGGGTGCTAACGATGACAATGTCGTAGATGCTGAATTTGAAGAAAAGAAATAAAATGTTTGACGACTACAAATCCTAGTGCTTGCGCTAGGTTTTGTATGTTGTTAGAAACGGTATCTAAGATGATAGCGAGTTTGTTGTCATAATGAGAATGATGTGTCATAAATAAAATAAAGAATGGTATTTGTGGCAAAGTATGATAAAATAAAACCCGGTATGAAGAAATGTAACATGAATATTTATGGAACATTTTATCATTTATTTATAACAAGCAATTCAGGAAGGTGATGAGCATGGCAGAAAAACGAGATTATTACGAAGTCCTTGGATTAAGCAAGGGTGCAAGCGAGGATGAAATAAAAAAGGCATATCGTAAGATGGCCAAAAAATATCACCCGGATATAAATAAAGAACCGGGTGCAGAAGAAAAATTTAAAGAAATAAATGAAGCTTATGAAGTATTGAGCGATCCACAGAAAAAGGCAACCTACGATCAGTTTGGTTTTGCCGGTATGGATGGTGCACAGGGCTTTGGCGGTGGCGCCGGATTCGGTGGATTTGAAGATCTGAGCGATATCTTCGGTTCTTTCTTTGGCGGAGGATTTGGCGGTGGAAGTCGCCGTGCCAGCAATGGACCACGTAAGGGAAATGATCGTTTCATGCAAATGCGCATTGATTTCATGGATGCTATCTTTGGTAAAACCGAAACGATTACAATTGATGTGGATGAACAATGTGATGAATGCATGGGCAGCGGTGCACGCAGTAAATCTGATGTGAAATCTTGTAGTCGTTGTGGTGGTACAGGTACTGTAACTCAGCAGCAGCGTACACCATTTGGTGTTTTCCAATCACAAACGGTTTGTCCGGATTGTAATGGTACAGGGAAAACGATTGCCCACAAATGTCCAAAATGTCATGGAAAAGGCTATGAGCATAAGCGTGTAAAGCTGGATATTAAGATTCCGGCAGGTATTCAATCTGGTCAGCAGGTTCGTGTGCCAAACAAAGGTGAACGTGGTGTAAATGGCGGTCCTAATGGTGATTTATATATCGAAATCTTAGTTACTCGTCATAATCAGTTTGTCCGTGATGGCAATGATATAAGAATCAGTGTACCAATCAGTGCGATTGATGCGACGTTAGGTTGTAAGATTGATGTTCCAACAGTGTATGGTGATGTAGAATTAACCATACCGGCAGGTACACAATATGGACAACAGTTCCGCTTGAAAGGTAAGGGTGTAAAATCACCTAGAGGTTCGCAAGGTGATCAGTATGTGGAAATCACAGTTGAAATACCTAAAAAGCTTTCTCGTGAAGAGAAGGAATTATATGAGAAGATACGTAATCGTAAAGATCATGAAAGTCCATTTGAAAAATTCAAGAATGCGTTTAAATAGTAAGAAGAAAGATACAACAAATTACTTGTTGTGTCTTTTTGTGCGACAGGCAGTCGCTATAATTCAACCATGTACAGGCATGGTTGAATTTTCTTTCTTATTAAGGATTGT
>NZ_CAXUBY010000061.1:0-13429 GCF_964249515.1 Eubacterium sp. 3_1_31 | reverse complement strand
ATGAAGCGAAAGTTTCATGTACGGTGTGAAGCGGGGGAAAACTTGGAGATAACATCAAAGAGTTACCTATCGCTATCGGACTTAGCAGACTTAGGAACAGTTATGGGAAATGTGTATCACACCAAAGAAGAAATGATAGACTGTGTCAATGCCTTTTATGAGGGCATGGTACAGCGAAGTGAGGAAATGAAGCAACACCCGAACTATAAGACGGGCGAAAACTATGCCTATCTGGGACTGCCACCCTGCTTTCTTATCTTTGATGAATATGTAGCATTTTTTGAAATGCTGGGGACGAAAGAAAGTGTGAGCTTACTTAGCCAGTTAAAGAAAATCGTTATGTTAGGACGACAAGCAGGTTATTTCCTTATCGTTGCCTGCCAGCGTCCAGACGCAAAGTATTTCTCGGACGGTATCAGAGATAACTTCAATTTCCGTGTGGGCTTGGGGCGTATCAGCGAATTAGGTTACGGTATGCTGTTCGGTTCAGATGTGAAAAAACAGTTTTTTCAGAAGCGTATCAAGGGGCGTGGCTATTGTGATGTGGGAACAAGCGTTATCAGTGAGTTTTACACGCCTTTAGTCCCGAAAGGACATGATTTTTTGCAGACTATCGGCTCTCTTGCACAAGCAAGGCAGGACGGGACGGCGACGTGCGAAGCGAAAGGCGACGGCACGGACTAGCCGTTGCTGGTGTGGCGTCAGCCACGCCAGCAGGTAAAACCCCTCGGTATCTAACAGAGGGGTACGTTTGCAAATGGACAAAAGACAAAAAACATAGGAAACATAAGGCTTCTGGCATGGTTTCCTAGCAAAAATCGACTGTGAAGTCGTCTTAAAAAACTTCACACTTTACAGATTGGGGGTATGGTTCTGAATGAAGAACAATGGATAAAAGAATTACGGGAGAAACGGATTGCTTACGGTATCTCACAAGGCAGGCTGGCGGTGGCTTCTGGTATCACAAGGGAATATCTCAACAAGATAGAAAGCGGAAAAATGAAGCCGTCAAAGGAACTTCTGGAAACTCTGCATAAGGAACTGGCAAGGTTCAATCCAGAAGCACCGCTTACCATGCTGTTTGATTATGTGAAAATTCGTTTTCCCACGCTGGATATACAGCACATCATCAAAGATATATTAAAACTGAATATCAATTATATGCTCCATGAAGATTACGGACATTACAGTTATACGGAGCATTATTCTTTAGGGGACATCTTTATCTATACGTCGGCTGACGAAGAAAAAGGTGTCCTTTTAGAGTTAAAGGGGCGTGGTTGCAGGCAGTTTGAAAGTTACCTGTTAGCACAACAAAGAAGCTGGTATGACTTTCTCATGGACGCACTCGTAGACGGTGGCGTGATGAAGCGTATCGACCTTGCTATCAACGACCATACGGGCATTTTGGATATTCCAGAGCTTGCGGAAAAATGCAGGAAACGGGAATATATTGGAAAGTCCAGAAGCTATAAGTTTTATCAGTCGGGCGAGCTTATCAAGCACAGAGAGGACGACAGAGAATATATGGGACGTACCCTTTATCTTGGTTCGCTGAAATCTGATGTATATTTCTGTATCTATGAAAAGGACTATGAGCAGTACGTCAAGTTAGGGACACCGCTGGAAGAAGCAGACATTATCAACCGTTTTGAGATACGGCTTCGGAATGAACGAGCCTATTATGCAGTACGAGATTTGCTGACTTATTATGACGCAGAGCAGACCGCATTTTCTATCATCAATCAGTATGTGCGGTTTGTTGATGAAGAACCAGACAAGCGAAAAAATGACTGGAAACTCAATGACCGCTGGGCTTGGTTTATTGGCGATAACAGACAGAGCTTGAAGCTGACGACAAAGCCAGAGCCTTACACCTTAGACCGTACATTGCGGTGGGTACAAAGGCAGGTAGCACCAACCTTGAAAATGCTGAAAAAGATTGATAAGGGAAACGGTACAGACTACATGGAAACAATCGAACAGCAGGCAAAGCTCACAGAAAAGCATGAAATGATAATCAAACAGCAGACGACCCCTGCAAAAGATTTGGTGGAAAGTTAGGAGTGATAAAAAATGTGGGTATTATTAAAAGACTTCCTGCTGGTATCTATGGGAATGGGTATCGGCGTAGTCTTGATGTGTATTTTGAATGTCGGCAAAGAAGCTGACTGTGAAACGAAACAATTAGAAGAAAGTGAGGACAATTAAATGAATTTCGGACAAAATTTGTGTGCGACTCGTTCCTTAGTGAAAAGCTAAGGCACTAATAAAAGAACGAAAAAGTTTGGTTATTAGGAGAACTGATAATCTGACAGGTGGAATGATGAAGTAACGCTCTGAAACGCCTGCCCTGAGCCTCCGACAAGCATTGTATGAGGAAACTCAGAATGTTTGAAGCTCGGTAAAGACGGCTGAAAGATACCGTAATAGTTGATGAACATATATCTTCTATCGAAAACTATCCAGAGGTGGGTAGCGTATCCAACAGGTCGGGGGTCTATAAAATATCTATGGTTAGAATGTTCCACAAGGGACTGACGAAACAGCGAATGTACGGGTCTAAATTTGTACTTTGTAGAAATGCAAAGGTACGAGAAATCGTAGCTGGTGTGGCAAAGTAAGAATATAGGTTATGAAATGCCATATAACGTTACAGGCGGTATCAAGCCAGCAGGCTTATAGCTAGTGACCTAAGGATATATATGTATAGATAAGATTATCGGAACGAGGAAAGGTATTGGGTTCTCATCAAGAGAATAAGCTGACGAAGAACAATAAGCAGTTGAACCAATGCTGAAAAGCAGAGGGCGAACCTAAGAAATTCTTGTAATGAGAATGGAGGAATACCCTCAAGTCGTGTATATATTAGAAAAGTATTATGTTGTTTTAATAAGGATTACGAGTAAGATAAAAAAGCTCACTCAATTTCAAGCAAAGGAGTGAAGCCTTATGCCTAAAAATAAAAATGAAACATTGTGTGTAGAAGATTTAAGACACGCTGAATATTACGAAATGCAAAACACCTTTGATGATTTATATGCCAAAAGTAAGAATGGAGATATTTTCACTCATCTTATGGATATTATCCTATCGAGAGAAAATATATTACTGGCATATCGAAATATCAAAGCAAATGCAGGCAGTAAGACAGCAGGAACAGACGGTACAATAATTAAAGATATTGGCAAATTGCCAGCAGAAACAGTTGTCAAAAAGGTAAGATATATTGTCGCAGGCACTCCGCACGGGTATCGACCTAAGCCAGTAAGGCGAAAAGAAATACCAAAACCAAATGGGAAAACCAGACCCCTAGGTATTCCTTGTATGTGGGACAGGCTTATACAACAATGTATCAAACAAGTGCTAGAACCAATCTGCGAAGCCAAATTTAGTGAAAACAGCTACGGTTTCAGACCTAATAGGTCGGTTGAAAATGCAATCAAAGCAACTTATAATCGCCTGCAAATTAGCCAACTGCATTATGTGATTGAATTTGATATTAAGGGATTTTTTGATAACGTGAACCATTCCAAACTGATAAAACAAGTGTGGGCTATGGGAATACGGGACAAGCACTTAATATTTATTTTGAAAAGGATATTGAAAGCTCCAATCAAAATGCCCAACGGCACAATAATATATCCAGATAAAGGAACTCCACAGGGTGGAATTATATCTCCACTACTAGCAAACATTGTTCTTAATGAGCTAGACCATTGGGTAGAAAGTCAATGGCAGGAAAATCCAGTTACTAAAAACTATGTGGTGCATATCAATAAAAGCGGTAGTCCATGCAAAAGTAACGCTTACAAAGAGATGAAGAAAACAAAGTTAAAGGAAATGTATATTGTTCGTTATGCAGATGATTTTAGAGTTTTCTGTCGCTACAAAGAAAGTGCCGAAAAAACCAAAATAGCAATCACTCAATGGATTGAGCAACGATTAAAATTGGAAGTATCACAAGAAAAGACAAGAATTGTAAATGTTAGAAAAAGATATTCCGATTTTCTTGGGTTCAAAATTAAAATGATACCGAGAAGAAAGAAGTTAGTTGTTAAATCACATATAAGTGATAAGCAGTTCAAGAGTCAGAAAGAAAAGCTGGTATCACAGGCAAAGAAAATTGCTTCTCCCTCAAAAGGGAAAACGGAATTAGAGGAAACAAGGCTTTATAATTCAATGGTGTTAGGTATGCAAAATTATTATCAGACTGCAACAAATGTAAATCTGGATTGTATGAAACTTAACAGAGCTGTAATGGCTATCTTCACTAGCAGATTAGGTGCAAGCAAAAAGGGCAGATTGAGAAAAACAGGCAGACAACTTACAACTAAGGAAGCAACAAGATATGGTAAATCTAAAATGCTTCGATATGTGGCTGGCGAGGGCGAACCTATTTTCCCTGTTGGATATATCCAACACAGAAAACCAATGGCAAAGGTGTATTTAGCAAACTGCTACACTCCAGAGGGACGAAAATTTATTCATACTAATCTAAGTGTTGATAAATTACTGATGTATCAGTTGATGAAACTATCTTTGGAAAATCGCACAATAGAATACGCAGACAATCGAATTTCGCTATTCTCTGCTCAACACGGAAAATGTGCTATAACTTTGAAAGAATTTCAACAAGCCAATGAAATACATTGCCACCACATTATTCCAACAGAAACAGGTGGAAACGATGATTTTAAAAACCTTATTTTAGTCAAAGAAGCGATACACCGTCTGATACACGCTAAAACAGAAGAAACTATACAGAAATACATAGCTCTATTAGAGCTAAACAAAGTCCAGCTCATAAGACTAAATAAATATAGAGTATTAGCTGGCAATCAAGAAATAAACTTGATATAGGTTTACTACATAAATACTTTTCAATATAAACACGATGGAACGCGGAGTGCGGTGAAAGTCGCACGCTCCGTGTGAATGGGGGGAAAAGTTTGAGATATTTATAATATCAGGGACTTACCTATCCATATATCAATGGTTTTTATCAAATGCACAGAGCTTAGTGCTTATGGCGATCGTGGTTATCGGTATCTACTTAGGTTTCAAGCGTGAGTTTTCCAAACTTATCGGCTTCTTGGTAGTTGCCTTAATTGCTGTCGGCTTGGTATTCAATGCTGGCGGTGTAAAAGATGTACTGTTAGAGTTGTTTAACAAAATCATCGGTGCATAAAAATTTATTGTAGTGCTGATATGAGAATGTTATAATTGGGATATAAAACATACAAATAAATTGCTGAAAAATGAGGTATCAAAATATGGAAAATGAATTACTGGAAAACTTAGGAAGACTTCACACAACTGAACTTGGCGTTATTAGAATTAAAAAGAACTTATCTTTGAATGTAGAAAATGTAATTGAATGGTGCAAAGAAAAAATTAGCCTTTCTAATGCGGAAATCACAAGAAAAGGAAAAAATTGGTATATAACGATTGATAATTGTATTATAACAGTAAATGCGTACAGTTATACCGTTATCACTGCTCACAAGGTAAAATGATAAATTTTTCTATAAAGGAATTAAACGCATTTGCAGTTATTGGGCAAGAAGTAGAACTGACTAATTATCAAAAAAAGAATATTCAGATTAGTACACAGTTTTGGAGAAAGTTTAACAGTAGTTTGAAAAAAGCGTATCTTTCACAATCGGGAAATTGGGTAAAATATGCTTTTATGGAAAGAAGAAATGGAAAACTTTATTATTTCTGTTCTATTCCCCAAAGAACCATTACCCCAGAGGGCTTTCTGTATAAAGAAATACCGTCTTATAAATATTTGGTTGTGGAACATATTGGTGCTATGGAAAAAATATATGAAACTTATGGAAAAATTTATCAGGAAATTATTCCTAATACACCATATACCCCTATAAAAAATATTATCCTGCACTTTGAAAAATATGATTACCGTTTCCATTGGAATAGAGATAATTCAGTTATTGAAATTTGGATACCTATTCAAGATTAAAAACAATTTCATATCCATACACACAAAGCAGTTGGTCTTAGGATTGACTGCTTTTTTCTTACCTAAAAATCAGATTGGAGTGATGAAATGAACGATATTTTTAAGGATATGCAGGCAAAAGTCGGCTGTGAATATCTTTCCGACATGCCCTTTTACAAGCGTGAAGTATGGCAGTAAATGAAACGGCTGAGCCCTGCCGACTATCCTAAAAAACAACTGGAAGATTTTTCTGTCTATGTTTTTGGTATGTCCTACCAGATATTACAGGCAGTTATGAAACAACAGAGAGGAAGTGAAAAACAATGTATGAATTAAGAGTACAGATTGAAGCTGTCCCAACAGTCGAGGGCGATATACTATCCGCATGGTTTACCCTGCCGATTGACGAGGAACTCTTTTCTGAAAGGCTGGGCGTGGACGCAGAAAGCAATGATTACCGTATCACAGAAAAGGAACTGCCCTTTGCCGAGGAAGTGGACGAAGATACTACGGTGGATAGGCTCAATGATTTTTACTACACTTATGAAAGCCTGCCAGCCGATTTGAAAGAGGACTACGGGGAGCTGATGTGCCACTTTACCAGCCTTGAGGAACTGCACCAGCACCGACACGACATTATCCACTATTCATGGTGTAAGAACATGGCTGATGTGGCGAAACATCTGCTAGACAACGACCCTGCCTTTGCAGAGATTGACGAACGCCTAGTCCGATACTTCAATTTTGAAGCCTACGGACAGTATCTTGACGACAATGGAAAATTCATAGAAACGGAACACGGTATCTACGAACTTCCATAGAAATGAGGTGGTCTAATGAGCGTTGATGATATGGCAGTCTATATCGCAAATTTAGGGGATTATGTTGAGGGCGGTGTCAAAGGGGCGTGGTTTCATTTTCCACTCGACGAGGAAGAAATCGCAGAGCGTATCGGGCTGAATGGTCGTTATGAAGAATACGTTATCCACGATAGCGAAAACTTCCCTTGCGAGTTGGAAGAATATACGTCCATAGAAGAACTAAACCGTATCTATGAGCTGATACAAGACTTTCCAGAGGAAGTGTTAGATAATCTTGACGATTTTATTTCCTACTATGGCGACCTTGAAGAACTGGCAGACCATATTGGCGATATTATCTGCTATTCGGGGTGTGAAACAATGGAAGATGTTGCGTATCAGAAGATTTATGAAGAAAATGTACTTGGGGAAATACCGCCTGCCTTTTTCCATTACATAGATTGTGAAGCCTATGGCAGAGATATTGAAATTCAAGACTATTTTGTAAAAACAAGGTACGGTATGTGTGAAATCAAACGATAAGCTGGAAGATCAGCAACAAGAACTGTTGCTACTGACAGCGATTTTATATTGAGGGACAGTCTGAAAATGGCTGTCCTTTTCCATTTAGAAATTTACGAAAGGAGCTGGAAGAACTTGAAAAAAATTAAATCTTATACGGGTATCTGGAACGTGGAAAAAGTCTTGTATGCAATCAATGACTTTAACCTGCCCTTTCCCGTTACTTTTACACAGATTACATGGTTTGTGCTTACAGAATTTATCATCATTCTGTTTGGGGATATTCCCCCACTTTCCATGATTGAGGGAGCATTTCTCAAATATTTCGGTATTCCCGTTGCTCTCACTTGGTTTATGTCGCAGAAAACCTTTGACGGAAAGAAGCCGTACAGCTTTTTGAAATCGCAAATAACCTATGCCCTGCGACCGAAAATCACTTATGCAGGAAAAGCCGTAAAACTGCATAAGCAGATATTGAATGAAACAATCACGGCAGTAAGGAGTGTGAACGATGTTCCCGATAAAATATATTGACAATAACCTTGTCTGGAACAAGGACAATGAAGTGTTTGCCTATTATGAGCTGATACCGTACAACTATTCTTTCTTATCCGCAGAGCAGAAATTTATTGTGCATGACAGCTTTCGCCAGCTAATCGCACAATCCCGTGAGGGTAAAATTCATGCCTTGCAGATTGCCACGGAAAGCTCCATACGAAGTATGCAGGAGCAGTCAAAGAAACTGGTAACTGGAAAATTAAAGGAAGTTGCCTGCCAGAAGATAGACGAGCAGACCGAAGCGTTAGTATCTATGATTGGGGACAATCAAGTGGACTACCGCTTTTTTCTTGGCTTTAAGCTCATGGTTACGGAAGAACAGTTCAATCTGAAGAACATCAAAAAATCGGCATGGCTGACGTTCAAAGAATTTCTCCATGAAGTGAACCACACGCTGATGAATGATTTTGTTTCCATGCCGAATGATGAAATCAACCGTTACATGAAAATGGAAAAATTACTGGAAAATAAAATCTCCCGTCGCTTTAAGGTGCGTCGCTTGGAAATCAATGACTTTGGGTATCTCATGGAACATCTTTACGGCAGGGACGGTATCGCCTATGAAGATTATGCGTACCAGCTACCAAAGAAGAACTATAAGAAAGAAACGCTGATAAAATATTATGACCTTATCCGTCCGACAAGGTGTGTGATTGAGGAAAGCCAGCGGTATTTACGATTGGAACATGAGGACAAGGAAAATTATGTGTCCTACTTTACCGTCAATGCGATTGTCGGCGAGCTGGATTTTCCGTCCTCTGAAATCTTCTATTTCCAGCAACAGCAATTTACCTTTCCCGTTGATACTTCCATGAATGTAGAAATCGTGGAGAACCGAAAAGCATTAACAACCGTCCGCAATAAGAAAAAGGAATTGAAAGACCTTGACAATCACGCTTATCAAGCAGGAAGTGAAACCAGCTCAAATGTGGTGGACGCTTTAGACAGCGTGGACGAGCTGGAAACCGATTTAGACCAGAGCAAAGAAAGTATGTATAAGTTAAGCTACGTCATACGGGTGTCTGCACCCGATCTTGACGAGCTGAAACGCCGTTGTGATGAAGTCAAGGACTTTTACGACGACCTCAATGTAAAACTGGTACGTCCTGCTGGGGATATGCTGGGGCTTCATTCTGAATTTTTACCAGCCAGCAAGCGATATATCAATGATTATGTGCAGTATGTAAAATCAGATTTTTTAGCTGGGCTTGGCTTTGGAGCAACCCAGCAGTTAGGGGAAACTACGGGTATCTATATGGGATATTCCGTTGATACGGGAAGAAATGTGTACCTGCAACCGTCTTTAGCTTCGCAGGGCGTAAAAGGCACAGTTACCAACGCCCTTGCTTCTGCTTTTGTCGGTTCGCTTGGCGGTGGGAAGTCGTTCTGCAACAATCTTCTGGTGTACTACTCTGTTCTCTTTGGGGGACAAGCGGTTATCTTAGACCCAAAATCAGAGCGTGGCAACTGGAAAGAAACGCTCCCAGAGATAGCCCATGAAATCAATATCGTAAATCTTACCAGCGACAAGGACAATGCAGGACTTCTTGACCCATTCGTGATTATGAAGAATGAAAAAGACGCTGAAAGTCTGGCAATCGACATCTTGACATTTTTAACGGGTATTTCCTCTAGGGACGGCGAAAAATTCCCCGCACTTCGTAAAGCGGTGCGTGCCGTTACCCAGAGCGACAGTCGGGGCTTGCTCCATGTGATAGACGAGCTACGCCGTGAAGATACGCCAGTATCAAGAAATATCGCAGACCATATCGACAGCTTCACGGACTACGACTTTGCACACCTGCTGTTTTCAGACGGTACGGTAGAAAATGCTATCAGTCTGGATAACCAGCTCAATATCATTCAAGTAGCCGACCTTGTATTGCCAGATAAGGACACGACCTTTGAGGAATACACGACCATTGAATTATTGTCGGTGTCTATGCTGATTGTGATTAGTACCTTTGCCCTTGATTTTATCCATTCGGACAGAAGCATTTTTAAGATTGTCGATTTAGACGAAGCGTGGGCGTTCTTAAATGTGGCACAAGGAGAAACGCTCTCTAACAAGCTGGTTCGTGCTGGACGGGCTATGCAGGCAGGCGTTTATTTTGTTACACAATCCTCTGGGGACGTGTCAAAGGAAAGTCTGAAAAACAATATCGGCTTGAAGTTTGCATTTAGAAGCACGGATATTAACGAGATAAAGCAGACCTTAGAATTTTTCGGTATCGACAAGGACGACGAGAACAACCAGAAACGCTTGCGTGATTTGGAGAACGGACAATGCTTATTGCAGGACTTATACGGACGTGTCGGCGTGGTACAGATACACCCCGTCTTTGAAGAACTGCTACACGCCTTTGATACCAGACCGCCCGTGCAGAGAAATGAGGTGGAGTGATGAAAGAAAGGATAAAAGGTGCGTTCACAAAAAAGAAGATTTTCCACTTTCTCAAAATGGCTCTGTTTGTCGTGGCACTCTCCCTTATCCTGCTTTCGCTTCTGGGGACGGTGGCTCATGCAACGGGGCTTGTGGACGATACCATAAACGCAGAAAATCTATATTCAAAATATCCGCTGTCAAATTACCAGCTTGATTTTTATGTGGATAATAGTTGGTCGTGGCTTCCGTGGAACTGGCTGGACGGTATCGGAAAATCGGTGCAGTATGGGCTTTACTGCATTACCAACTTTGTCTGGACGATAAGCCTTTATTTAAGCAATGCCACGGGCTATGTGGTGCAGGAAGCCTATAAGCTGGACTTCATCAATGACATGGCAGACAGTATCGGAAAAAGCATACAGACCCTTGCAGGCGTAACGCAGAACGGCTTTTCTTCTACGGGCTTTTATGTTGGTTTCCTGCTTCTTATTATCTTAGTGGTGGGACTTTATGTAGCCTATACGGGACTGATAAAACGGGAAACCAGCAAGGCACTTCACGCTGTTATCAACTTTGTGGTGGTGTTCGTGCTGTCCGCTTCCTTTATTGCCTACGCTCCCGACTACATCAAGAAGATAAATGAATTTTCATCAGACATCAGTACCGCTTCTTTGGACTTGGGAACAAAAATCATGCTCCCCAACTCTGACAGCGAGGGCAAGGACAGCGTGGACTTGATACGGGACAGCTTATTTTCTATTCAAGTGGAACAGCCGTGGCTCTTGCTTCAATTCGGTAACTGCAACGCAGAGGAAATCGGGACAGACCGTGTAGAAGCTCTTGTATCAGCAAGTCCAGAGGACGAGGACGGTAAGACTAGAGAGGAAGTCGTGAAAACAGAAATCGAGGACAACGACAACAACAATCTGACGATACCGCAGGTGGTAAACCGTTTAGGTATGGTGTTCTTCCTGCTGTTCTTCAACTTAGGTATCACGATATTTGTATTCTTGCTTACGGGCATGATGTTGTTTAGCCAGATACTTTTTATTATCTTCGCTATGTTCTTGCCTATTAGTTTCCTGCTCTCTATGATACCGAGTTATGAAAGCATGGCAAAGCAGGCAATCGTGAGGGTGTTTAATACCATTATGACACGGGCAGGAATAACGCTCATTGTAACGGTGGCGTTCAGTATTTCCAGTATGTTTTATAACATTTCCACGGACTACCCGTTCTTTATGGTAGCGTTCTTGCAGATAGTATGTTTCGCTGGTATTTATATGAAGCTGGGCGACTTAATGAGTATGTTCTCTTTGAACGCTAACGACAGTCAAAGTATGGGACGAAGAATTTTCCGCAGACCGTATCTGTTTATGCGACATAGAGCTAGGCGTATGGAACACCGTATTGCAAGGGCAGTAAGTGCTGGCGGTATTTCGGGCGGTGTAGCTGGTGCGGTGGCTGGAAGTGCCGTTGCTGGCAAACGGGCGGAAAGAAAAAATACAGCTTCTAAAGAAAATCGGGGCAATACCACTTCCAGCATGGGACAACGTGCAGGCTCAAAGGTGGGAGCTGTTTTAGATACGAAAAATAAAGCGAAAGACAAGGCAAACGCTGTCAAAGAGAATATCAAGGATATACCGACACAGACCGCTTATGCGGTGTATTCTGCAAAGGAAAAGGCAAAGTCCAGCGTGTCCGACTTCAAGCGTGGCGTGGTGCAGGAACAGCAGTCCAGACAGACGGGACGCTTGGAAAAGCAGGAACAGCATAGGAAAAATATCGCTGATAAGCGTATGGAGCTTCAAAAGGCACAAGAAGCAAGGCAGGCACAGCGAAAGGCTGACGGATCAGCGACAACGGGAGCTACCCGTCCCCATGAGCGACCAGCCACAGCTTCAACCATTCCAAAGCCGAGCATGGAAAAAATGCAGGAAGTCAAACGCCCTGCCACAGCGACCACTTCAAAGATAAGTGAGCCAGTCAAGATAAATGTTATCAAAGAGCGTCCGTTATCTTCTGGTGCTTCTGATAAGAAAGCGACCCAGCCTGCACAGCAAGTACATAGGCAGAATGTAGAAAAAGTGGTATCGCAGGAAACACGACAGAATTACACGAAAGACCGCAGGACAAAGGTTCAACAGACGCAGAGCGTCCAGAAGAACCAGCAGACCACAGAGAAAACCCGTAACCTTGTAACGAAGAAAGGACAGAAGAAAAAATGAAACTGAAACATATCGCTATCATTGGCAGTCTGTTTCCTATCCTCTTTTCGCTGGTGCTGTTCTTTGGTGTTTTGATTAGTGCGGACAGCGACGACGAGAACAGCAACTTTTCTTCCGGCATTACGGGTATGAACTTATCCGCAGAAGTCTTGAAACATCAGCCTATGGTAGAAAAATACGCCAGAGAATACGGTATCTCCGAGTATGTCAATGTGCTACTTGCTATCATTCGGGTAGAAAGTGGCGGTACGGCAGAAGATGTTATGCAGAGTTCGGAAAGTCTTGGTTTACCGCCTAACTCTTTAGATACGGAAAGCTCAATCAAGCAGGGGTGTAAGTATTTTGCGTCCCTGCTTTCTTCCTGCAAAAATCAAGGTATCGACGATTTGAATGTAGCGATACAGTCCTATAACTATGGCGGTGGCTATGTGGGATATGTGGCAGGAAAAGGAAAGAAACACACTTTTAATCTTGCAGAGAGCTTCGCCCGTGAGAAATCGGGTGGAAAGAAAGTAACCTATACGAACCCGATAGCCGTTGCGAAGAACGGGGGCTGGCGGTATGGCTATGGAAATATGTTCTATGTGGAATTAGTCAATCAATATCTGACTGTGGCACATTTTGATAATGCGACGGCACAAGCGATTATGAATGAAGCGTTGAAATATCAAGGCTGGAAGTATGTGTATGGTGGCAGTAACCCGAACACTTCCTTTGATTGTAGCGGACTTGTGCAATGGTGCTATGGAAAAGCTGGTATCTCCTTACCGAGAACAGCACAAGCACAGTATGACGCTACCCAACATCTTCCACTCTCGCAGGCAAAGGCTGGGGACTTGGTGTTTTTCCATTCCACCTATAATGCTGGTTCGTATGTAACCCATGTGGGAATAGTGCGTCCAGAGGGACGAAAGTTAGAAGTAGATTAAAGAAAGGGGGACAGAAAAAAAAAAAAAAAAAGGCACTACCC
>NZ_CAXUBY010000060.1:0-14633 GCF_964249515.1 Eubacterium sp. 3_1_31 | reverse complement strand
CTCAAAATTTAGTAATCCTAAACAGCTTTGCGCTTTTTGTGGAGTAGAGCCTGCCATTTACCAATCTGGAACATCTTTTCATAATGGCAGAATGGTAAAGCATGGCTCCTCTGAATTACGTTATGTCCTTTTTAATGCAGTTCCTTATTTAGTTATTCATAACATAACTTTTCGTGAATTCTTTTATAAGAAACTTCATGAAGGAAAGAATTACCGCGTAGCACAATCACATGTCGTTAAGAAACTATTACGTATGATTTATCATTTAGAACTTACTGGAGAATCATTCGACCCAACCCTTCTTTACTAGTCAATTTTATCTAATTTTCAAAGATCAATTTTTGTGCTCTTACCAGCACTTGTTTTTGTCATGCTTTTTTAATCTTTTTCAAAAAGGCTTGACTTCTTAATAGCTAGCTCCTTGTCACATATTGTTCATACTATGTTCATGTTGAAGCAAAGGGACGATTGTATGCGTCCCTTTCTTTACAAATCTTCTCCATTTGTCATTATGACATGTTGATACCAATAGAAAGAATCTTTACGCAGTCGTTTCCCACTGCCATGTCCACGATCATCCAAATCGACATAAATGTATCCATAGCGTTTACTCATTTCCCCTTGCGAACAACTGATGATGTCAATAGGTCCCCAAGATGCATAGCCAAACACCTGTACGCCATCCTTAATGGCTTCTTTCATCGCCGCAATATGTGCCTGTAAATAGGCGATACGATAAGGATCATGAACCTTTCCATCAACGACCTCATCTAATGCACCCAGTCCATTTTCAGCGATAAAAATTGGTATTTGATAACGATCCCAATACAAATTTAATGAGTTGCGAAATCCTAATGGATCCACTGCCCAGCCCCAGATAGATTTTTCTAAGTAGGGGTTCTCTTTAGGATGGGTAGGATCTTTGGCCTTGGTGATGCGGGTAAAGTAATACGAAAATGATAGAAAATCTGCGGTATTCTCTTTTAACAGCTGTTCTTCCTCTTCTTTGATCATCACATGGATATCATGATCGTAAAAATAGCGCAACGCATAACCCGGATATTCTCCGCGTAATAAGACATCGGAATAAAAGTATAAACTCATCTGCATCTGCTGGGTGTTGGCAAAGACATCCTCTGGTTTACAGCTTGCCGGATATAAGGCATCATCCCCCAACATCATTCCAATCTGCAAGGAAGGATCAAGGGCGTGGGCAAGTTGTGTGGCTTTAGCACATGCCACAAACTGATGGTGCGTTGCCTGATATTTGGCACTTTCCCAATCTTCATAACCATCCTGCACCATTCCCAAACTGGCAAACTCTCCCCAGCCCTGTAAAGAGTTGATCTGGTTCAATAGGATCCAATAACGTACTTTATTATGATAGCGTTCAAATAGCACGTTACAATATTTCACAAAGAAATCAATCATTTCAGGGGCATACCAACCCTTATACTTGGTAATCAGATGAATAGGCATTTCATAATGTGAAACCGTCATGATTGGTTCTATACCATTTTTCAGCATCTCATCCAGCAAATCATCATAAAACTTTAAACCTTCTTCATTTGGCTGTTCTTCATCTCCGTGTGGAAAGATGCGTGTCCAGTTAAAGGATGTTCGAAAACAGGTAAACCCCATTTCTTTCATCAATGCCAGATCTTCTTTATACGTATGATAAAAGTCAATGCCATGCCGGCGTGGATAATAGCCTTTGGTATCCGCTAATGCTTCTTCTATCTGTTTGGCAGTATGAGCAAATCCGACTACCTTATGGCGATCATACTGCTCTGGAAGGATTTCAATATCCGCCATAGAGGGTCCTTTCCCATCAATGTTCCAAGCGCCTTCTGCTTGATTGGCCGCAATGGCACCACCCCATAAAAAGTCTTTCGGAAATCCTGTAATTTTACGTTTCATCTTATTTCTCCAACTTACGATACAGACGAATCATGCTTTGTACCAGATTTACTTCACTGTTGATAGTCATCAGCGTATCCTGTGCATGGGTGAATAATAAGGTTGTCTGCAGCTCTTCTTCATTGATTGAGCTTTGTATCATATCCGTTTGAATAACATGTGCTTTCGTGATTTCTTTCTTTGCCTGCGTGATCTTGTCTTTTACTTCTTCTTCACTTTTATCATCTAACAGATCATTGATTGCTTCATTGAGCAAATTCCGACAATCACCGGCATGCAGAATGATCTGCATCGCAGCACTATTTAATTGTTCAATCGTTGTTTTATCCATAATAAACCTTCCTTCTTATGCATTGTTTGTTTCCTGTCTTGCGTTTTTACGTGCTGCTAATTTTGCTTTTTGTGCTTCATCCTCTGCTTCTTTCTGTACACATTGCTTATCGTATACCTTAAAGAATGGATAATAGATGATCCAGGATAAGACGAAAATAAATAAGGTAAAGATCAATCCAACCATACCTCCTACAGCATAGGAACAAATAGGTCCAGGCAAATACCAGAAGGAGAATAAAGTCGTTACTTTAGGCAATAAATCAAAATATAAGGCAAACCAGGTCAAGGCCGGTGCTAGTAAACCAATGATCCACATCGGTACCATCAGAATCGGGTTAAAGGCGATTGGTGCACCAAATACCAATGGTTCATTGATGTTACATAAGTTTGGTACCAGACTGGCTTTTCCGATGACCTTACACTTTTTCGATTTTGCCATAAACAACATCATAAGACCTAAAGCCAAGGTACAGCCGCCTCCACCAAGCGTAAAATAATAAGATACTCCATCCGCATTGATAACACTGGCAGCATTTCCGGCTGCTACCGCTGCCTGATTCGCCGCAATTCCTTGCAGGATCAATGCCGACTCAATCGGATAAATGACCCAGGTAGAAATACCAAACGTGTATAAGAAGGTATATCCAACAAAGTATAAGACTACAAAACCAAGGAAACTGTCACCGGCTTTTAAGATTGGTGAGAATAATGTATAAATGCAATCAAAGATACTGATATGGAGCTGGAAAGTAAAGAGCCAGCCAACAAATAAAATCATCAGTATCGGAATTAATGTATCAAACCATACGGTGATAAAATCTGGAATAGCGCTGTCTTCCTTAAAGAAGGAATGAGTAGAAAAAGCATTCATCACAAAACCGACAAACAAGCCGGCAATCAATGCTGCAATCATACCGCCATTTCCTAAAGTAGAACTTTGAAACAAAATATTTCCTGCCTCATCAAAGGTTGGAGATACTAACATCAAAAAGAATCCGATACCAGCCAATCCTGCTTCTTTTTTCGTTTTATTATGGCGTTTCTTTTCCATCAGCAGATATGGTACTAAATATGCTAAGTATAAGGATAATAAGCCCAGGGAAAAAGTAGAAAGTGGGCTAAAATCCGGAAATCCTTCAATCAAGCCGCCAAAAGCGGTCAATACGGTCGTAAATGAACCAATAAAAATCATAGGCATCGCAGTCAGGATAGCCTCCTGGACAGAGGCAATCCACGGATTTCTTGCGAGCTTATTCATTCTCGGTGCGAATTTATCTGTCATCCAATCCATGAATTTTTTCATATGTTTTCTCCTCGTGATTCTATTTCTTAATCACCTTTTACAAAATAACCGCTTGCTTAATTTAACATGCTATGGCAATCTTATCCAATGTATATAGTTCATCAGGGAATTATTTCTAACGTATCTGCTCATAAACATTCCTACGATACCATCGTTTATTAAGCAAGCATTCTACCATTAACGTTCATGCGTTTTCTCATCTTTTAGAAAAGGTAAAGCAAAATCAAGAACGGCATCGCCATCCAATTCCCCATATGCATCTTTGGGGATAATCTGAACAGGAACACCAAATGGATCTGCAATATCCTCTAAATCATGCAGCATGTAGCTAAGATGTGGTCCTACCAACAATAGATCAATATCTTCAATATAATCCTCTACAACAGAGTCACTTCTAGCTTTTACGCCAATTTCAATATTGCGAGCTTTCGCTGCCTGGCGAATGTTTTTGGCCATGAAACCGCTGCTCGCACCGGTGCCACAAACTAATAAAATGTTCTTCATGATCTTCTCCTTTATAATTATGAATGATTTTTATCTGGATTGGTGTTATGATATAAGAGAGATGTATCAAAGTATTCCCGTACTTGTCTGAAGTCATATTCAGCGACGATATATCTCTTTTTCATATTTGCCAATCACATAACTGTCCTCCTTTCCTTATCACACCCTCAGTATAGCGAACACAGTATAACAAGACAAATCAGAAAAGTTCCGTGCAGTAGGAACTTTTTTAATTTGAGCAAAGATTACTTATACTTTATACTTATCGTGTACATATATAATGATGAAGAGTATCTGGGGGCCTTGCATAGGAGAGTGAATAGACATATGAAGGATAATATCTCAATCTTGTTAGACTATCTCTGGCACCATTATGAACATTGGGTAGCTGCCGGTGAGCTATCTTCACTGCTTCATGTTTCCACACGTCAGATACGTAAATATGTCAGTTCACTAAATGAGAATGAAACAAGTCCTTTAGTAATATCATCAAATAAAGGGTATCGATTAAACAGTGCTCAGCAATATTTAGCTTATCGGGAAAAAGGAAGTCAAAATGTGGAAACCCCGCAAACACGGCAAAATCTGATCATTCAAAAACTTATTTCTTCACAAGATGGTATTGATCTATTTGATCTAGCGGATGAATTATTTGTAAGTGAGTCTACGATTGAAAATGATATTCGCAGTATCCGTAAGATTGTTTCTAGCTGTAATGTAACCATACGCAGAGATCATGATTTGTTATATTTAGAAGGCAGTGAAAAAGATAAACGGCGATTAATGAGCCGCTTAATTTCCAGTGATACGTATGATAATTTTGTCTTAAAAGATGAAGTGCGTTTATTGACTTATCATTATCATTTTTGGGATTTCCGTAAAAATCTTGCCGATATTTTTTCACGCAATAATGTATTTGCGAATGATTATACACTAAATAATACGGCATTGCATCTTATTGTCATGATTGATCGTATCCGTAATGCCTGTGAGTTAAATGATCAAGTCGATTTCACACCGTTTCTTGATTCACAACAATATCTTGTGGCACAGGAAATAAAACAGTATATTGAGAAAAACTATCAAATCCATATGAATGATGCTGAAGTTTATAATTTGACGCTTATTATCTCGAACAATACAACGATGATTGATTATTCTTTTATTAATGGCTCTAATATTTCATCTTTTATTGAACAGAAATATATTGATATCGCCCATGCCGTGATTCACAATGTTGAAGAGCGCTATTTACTGGATGCCTTTGATGAAGAATTTATTGCGAAATTCACCATCCATGTTAAGAATCTGTTTAATCGTGTTGCACATAACTATTATGCCAAAAATCCATTGACCGCTAAGATCAAGGCAACGTATCCCTTGATTTATGATATTGCCGTTTATATTGCCCAACAGTTTAAAGAAAATTATGATGTAGTGTTGAATGAGGATGAAATTACCTTTATTTCTTTTCACATCGGCAGTTACTTTGAAAACAATGTGCAATCAAAAAACAAGTTAACGATTCTCTTTTTATATGCCGATTATTACAGCATTCATCAACATACCTTAGAGAAGATCAGCCGTCATTTTGAAGATAAGATAACGATAAAATATGCCGTTTCTATGCCTTCCTATCAGCCCAACATGCTGCATGCAGATTTGATTATTTCAACAGTAGAGGCAAGATTTCCTCAGCCATATGTGTTAATTCATCCATTTCTTACAAATAAAGATATGGCCTTATTGGAAACTACCATTTCTAAGATGTTATCCGAAAAAAACAAACAGAAGCTGAAAGATTTTCTATTTGATTTATTTGATCCTCGCTTATTTTATACGGATGTTCACTTAGATCGTACCCAGCTCATTCAAAAGCTTTGTAACGATGCGATTGCACTGGATTATGCCGAAGCTTCCTTTACACAGGATGTCTTTGCTCGTGAGCATATGTCAAGCACCGCCTTTGAGGACGCTGCCGTTCCTCATTCACTTGGTGATAACGCTAAAAAAAGCTTTATAAGTGTCGTCCTTTGTCCAGATGGTATGCAATGGGGAGTGCATGAGGTGCATATTGTCACCTTACTAGGCGTACATGATGACAGCAGACAAATATTTGCCCAGATCTTTGATCAGTTGATTGAGATTCTTAGTGAACCGGCTTTTTTAAAAGATCTCATCAACTGTCAAGATTATCAAACATTCATTCGCAAGTTAACTGCTTATATGAATGAGGTCAGTGAATAGAAAAAGCAGTTGCTATTCTAACAATCGTTTGTTACCCTTGTGTTATCGCTTTTCTGATGTCATACTATATCTATATAATTGATAAAGGAGTTATCTTATGAACATCTATGAATTTTGGAAAGCCGTCCTAAAACAGGATGAGCAGGAAATCAGAAACTATTTTCATCAGGATGCGAGGATTTGTTGGCATTGTACCAATGAACTATTTACGCTTGATGAATATATTATTGCGAATTGCGAATATCCGGGAGATTGGGATGGGGTCGTAGAAAGAGTAGAGTTACTTGATGATTTGATCATTAGTGTTACACTTGTTTATCCAAAAGATCAAACTGCTTCCTATCATGTTGTTTCCTTTCTGAAGCTACAACAGGATAAAATTATTTCTTTGGATGAATATTGGGCAGATGATGGCAGTGCGCCGCAATGGCGATTGGACAAGCATATCGGAAAGCCTATCAAAGAATAATTTTTAAAGAAATTGGATAAACGTATTGGTAACGCGAAGAAAGGATACCTTTAAAAAGCTGGACTAACCTATTAAAAAACTCATGAAAGAATAACTTTTGACAAATTGGGCTAACATATTGGAAACCCCATGAAAGAATCACCTTTTAAAAAGGAAAGGCACAAAACCCCAAACAGATAAAAAGCAGCTACAGGAAGGATGCAACCTTCATTCGTTAGATTTTAAGTCTAACTTTTGGAGGTCACATTAGAAATCATTCCATGCAAGCTGCTCTTTTTATGATTTATTTTATAGGCTCATTGTCTTTGTTTAAAAGTTCGCTTAGATTCTTTGGCAATTGTTCAATGAAGGATGCCAATGGCACGATTGGTTGAGGTACACCTGGTGAAAGTAATTCTTTATCCATCCAAACAACATCCAACCACTTGTCAAATTTATAGCCGGTATGAGGAAATCTAGCCACTAATTGAAATCCTAACCGCTCATGCATACGCTCACTTTTCGGATTGGGAGAAGTGATACAGGCATATGCATGATGTACCTGCTGTTTCTTTAATAAAATAAATAATACTTTATACAGCATACTGCCAATACCTTTTCCATGAACATCCTTATTGACATATACGCTTAATTCCACATCCCATTGATAAGCCGCACGCTCCTTATAACGATGCGCATAAGCATAGCCTAAAATATTTCCTTCCTCTTCATAGACCAGATATGGATATACCTGTTGTATCACTTCCATACGTTGTTCAAATTCCGTAAGGGAAGGCACTTCATATTCAAAAGTTGCACTATCATGCAATACATATTCAGCATAAATTGCTAATATGCTTGCGGCATCCTGTTTTGTTGCTAAACGTATCATATTCTGTTCCTTTCTTACCCCTTTGTATCATCTATTGTAAAAGAAGACCTTCACATACCCTGTGAAAGTCTATTCTACGATTAGAAAATCAAATTTCTTGGTGTACGTGGGAATGGCTCAACATCACGAATATTCTGCATGCCTGTTAAATACATCAGCATACGGTCAAAGCCTAAGCCAAAGCCGGCATGTTTACAACCGCCATAACGACGCAAGTCCATATACCATTGTAAGCTGTCAGTTTCCATACCCATTTCTTTCATACGCGCTTCTAGCACATCATAACGCTCTTCACGCTGACTTCCGCCAACCAATTCGCCAACGCCTGGCACTAACAAATCACATGCCGCAACCGTCTTATTATCTTCATTGACACGCATATAGAAGGCTTTGATATCCTTTGGATAATCAATCAAGAAGACCGGGCCATTGACTACTTTCTCACATAAGTAGCGTTCATGCTCACTCTGCAGATCCATGCCCCATTCGATTTTGTTATTTTCAAACTTCACATCGGCTTTCTTTAAAAGCTCAATCGCCTCCGTATAAGTCATACGCTTAAATTCACTGTTACGTACCTTGGTGATACGTTCAATGCATTCCTTATCAATCATGCTGTTAAAGAATTTCATTTCTTCCGGTGCATTTTCCAAGACATAATCAATACAATATTTCACCATATCTTCAATAAGATCCATATCATCCTCTAAGTCCGCAAAGGCAATTTCCGGTTCAATCATCCAGAATTCACTGGCATGACGTGTCGTATTTGAGTTTTCGGCACGGAAAGTTGGTCCAAAGGTATACACATCTCGAAAAGCCATCGCAAAGGATTCTACATGCAATTGTCCGGATACCGTTAAAGAAGCGTGTTTCCCAAAGAAATCTTCTTCATACTTTTGATCTTCACGTGTGGTAACTGTAAAGGTTTCTCCCGCACCTTCTGCATCATTGCCGGTAATGACTGGCGTATGTACATAGACAAAGCCCTGGTTCTGGAAGAACTCATGGATGGCCATGGACAATACAGAACGCAGACGGAAAATGGCATAGAAGGAATTCGCACGAGGACGCAAGTGTGGTATCTCACGCATATACTCAAAGCTGTGACGTTTCTTCTGCAATGGATAATCACGATCACAATCACCTTCCAAAACAGCCTCTGTTACTACAATTTCAAATGGCTGTTTACCATCTGGTGTTAATTTTAATTTCCCGGTTACGGTAATAGCTGCGCCGGTAGGATATTTCTCTACTTCCGCGAAGTTTTTCAATTCCTGCATATAAACTAATTGTGCATTGCGGAAATACGTACCATCATTTAATTCGATAAAGCCTAATTTACCGCTGCAGCGATTTGTACGTATCCAACCTTGCAGCTGTACATATTCCAAGCTGTCTAGTTCTACATGAGATGCGCTTAATACGATTTCATATAGTTCGCGAATGGTCATAAATTCAAACATTTCATTTCCTCCTTTTATTCATTAAGGGAACAAAAAAAACGTTCCCTTTCAGGAACGTAAGTTAGTTACGCGGTGCCATCCTGATTCCTGTCAGAAATACCTCTGCTGACAGACATCTTGCTTATCGGATCTTAACGCCATCCTTTCGCGGAATCGTCTACTCTATTCTCCGATTCAACTCCACAGGTGTTCTCCGCTTGCTCGTATGCCTCCGGCTTCCACCATCCCGGATTCGCTATGCATCGTTAGCAGGCATCGTCCTGTTTCAACGTTCTACATTTAAACTGTTTGTTTCAAAAACAAGTTCCTGTATAGATGATACCACATCTACGCTCTTTAATACAACCCCTTTTGGAATTTGTATATGCACATGGGTAAAATCGACCAAACCTGTGATGCCACAGGCAATTAAACGATCTACCGTCTGCTGAATATTTTCACTGATGGCTAAGATGGCGATACGGCAGCCATCCGGAATGCGTTGTTCCAGCTCACTGATATCATATACCGGAATACCGAAACGCACACCCTGGCGATCAGGATTAATATCAAATGCACAGGCAATCTCACCTACAACATAATCCCATTTATTATACTTCATCAAAGCGCGGCCCATATTACCTGCCCCCACCAAAATGATCTTCTCATCGAAATCCATGCCAAGCTGCTGGTTGAATATTTCAATCAGTTTATTGACATCATAACCATACCCTTGTTTCCCCAGATTTCCCAAAAAGGAAAAATCTCGGCGAATCGTCGTTGGTTCAATATTCACAACACTGGCAAGCTCTTTGGACATGATCCTTTCCACTCCTGAGCTTTTCAGTTTCCGCAGTGCTTTCAGATACACCGGATAGCGCTGCAACGTAGCCTTTGGCACATTTTTCTCTGTCATGTTCATCACCTCTGTTAGTATACCACAAATTTTTTTAATTGTGAAGAATTTGTCATTTTGAACTTTTACGGCTTGTACGTACTGTCATACGTATCTCATAGTGCTAATAAAAAGAAGCAAGAAAACTTAGCTTTCCGATATATTATGATGAACAATGCAAGCCTTGCTGCTTATGCATGTCTAACAATAAAGCAAGCAAATGTGGCTGATATGGGATGAAGATTCCCTGTTTGCACATCAGATGCACAGTTTCTAAATCTGCCCAACAAACACCACTGACCTCCTCCTTTTGCAATGTCAGATCTGCTAATCCTCCGGCATAATCAATGGTAAAGAAATCTACTAAGGAATGTTGTCCATAGCTGCGCAAAACCGGCTTACGTTGTTGAAAATCCATATAAATGCCTAATTCTTCCTGCAACTCGCGCTGTGCACATTGCCGGGCATTTTCTCCACTAACAGCACTTCCGCCTATGCCAAAATCCCAATAGCCGGGAAAGCTTTCTTTTTGATCTGAACGTTTTTGTAACAACAGACGACCATCTTTACCAAGAATCAACAGATGAATGACCAAATGGTAATCTCCTATTGCCATCGCATCTCCACGCTTTACCCTGCGTCCAGTACAAATGCCATCTTGTGTATAGATATCCCAGTATTCCATGATTCTTTCCTCCTAACCTTCTGTGATTGCTTTATTGGCTGCGTGATTGATTATGCGCTTGCTCATCACGTGCTTTTCATGTTTTTAATTATATCTTTTTATTCTTTAAATCATTGATCAAGTGCTTTACAAATGCTTACCCGGTACATTCTCCTTTTTCATCATTCACATTCTTTCGCAAGCCTTGTCACGATGGTTTGTATCCGCTCATCATCCAACTGTTTCAAGGTATCCTTAAAGAAAGCCGGATAGGCATCATAGCTTTGATAGTCATCGATCGGTATCCAAACCGCCTCCTCTAAAGGTGTTTTAAGAAATGGCTTTTTTAAATCCTCTTCATGCACAGGTTCTACCAGATAATAAAAGGATACCTCATGATTATTGCCAAGATCTTCTACATCAAAAAAATTCTCATGGATGCATACCAGTCGTTTAACACGAATAGATAAGCCTATTTCTTCCTTTGTTTCCCTGATGATTGCCTCTTCTGCAGTTTCCTGAAACATGATGGCACCTCCCAGTGAATACATAACTTCTTTACCACCTTCCGCTAATCTACCTTTCATCATCAGCACTTTGCCATCACGAACCAAAATCGCACCTGCTCGTAACCGAAAGGTTCCCTTTTCACTATCATAACAATTATCCATAAGCTCATCTCCTTTTTAGCTATGTTAAATATCCATAGCATCAAAAAACTCATCTAGTCTATCCAAAATACTATTCATTATGCCATTGCTTGCTCTAAAACAATGGATATGAAACACATATATTGAAAAAGAATGTGATACCTTATATATTATATTACTTTATATGAAAGAATGTTCAACTAGTAAATACTATTACAAGATAAATTCATAAAATAATATCCATGCGACTAGAGATTTTCCCATACAAAAACCCCCTTTACTGATTTGTCCACAGTTCAGGGGGTATATCCAATATTCGGTTTATAAACGTTTCCTCAAGACTTTTCCTTCTATGCGTCCTATCTTTCCAATTCCATGCCAGGATCTGCAGTCAAAGCAAAATCTCCACGCTCTCCATGCTGATAAGCGATGGTACCTGCAACACCGATCATTGCTGCATTATCCGTACAACAAGACAACGGCGGTATGATAAAGGTAACCTCTGGATACGCCTTAGCCATATCCTCACTGATCTTCTTACGCAAACAAGAATTCGCCGCAACTCCACCTGCCAACAACATTTGTTTAGGGTGATACAGCTCCAAAGCTTTCCGTGCTCTTTCCAATAACGCCTCAAAAGCCGTTTCCTGATAAGAAGCAGCCAAATCCTCAGGCAGGAATGTTTCATTTTTCCGCTTACAGCGATCAATAAACTGCAAGACACTGCTCTTTAAACCGCTGAAAGAAAAATCCAATTCATTCTCTGTTTTAGGCTTCGCCAATGTATAAATAGCTTTGCCATCCTTTGCTATCTTATCCACATAGACACCACCTGGATAAGGTAAGCCTAATACACGTCCAACCTTATCACCGGCTTCACCAATTGCATCATCTTGCGTTGTGCCTAAAATTTCAAAGCTCCATTCATCCTTCATATAAACAAGTTCCGTATGTCCACCTGATACAACTAAAGCAAGTAAAGGAAATGCAAGCTCGGTAATTAACTGATTCGCATAAATGTGGCCGGCAATATGATGTACGGGAACTAATGGCTTATCATATGCCCAAGCCAAAGTTTTCGCCGCCTGAACACCAACATGCAAAGAACCAACCAATCCCGGTCCCTGTGTAACCGCGATAGCATCCATATCCGCTACATCCATGTTAGCTTTCTTCAAAGCCTCTTCAATAACCATTGAAATATTTTCCACATGAATACGACTGGCAACCTCCGGAATCACACCGCCAAAATCCTTATGAACATCAATCTGCGTCGCCACCACATTTGCCACGATTTCCTTCGCATTCTTAATGATGGCAACCGCTGTTTCATCACAACTTGATTCAATAGCCAATATATACGTGTCTTTCATATACAATTTCCTCCTAACGCCTTTATCAGAAAATCCGCATCCTCACCATTATCCTGATAATAAGCTTTACGGACATTCACTTTGATAAAATCATAGTGCTCATACAATTTATGAGCAGCTTCATTTGAAACGCGTACTTCTAATGAGATAGTTTCACACTGCTCTTGATTTGCTGTTGCAATCATGACATCCATCAGCAAATGCGCATACTGCTGTCCACGATAAGCCGGTGCAACAGCAATCTTCGCCAACTGACATGTTTCAAACGTAATCCAGAAATCAATATAGCCAATGATCCTATCGTCTACTTCTAACACATAAACATGAGCAAACGGATTCTCATGTAATTCATATCGATATTGTTCCTCTTGCCAAGGCAAGGGAAAGCATTCACTATCCAATGCCGCAACCGCTTCAATATCCTCCACTTGCATTTTACGCAGCATACTACTTCACCAAATACGCATCATTTTCTTTTAAATATCGCGGAGTTAAGGTATGTACATTGTCAATGCGACGCGCTAACGGACGCAATGCCTGGAAATTTTCCACAAAATCCACATCTTCGTGAGCAAGATCAATCAATTCCGTTTCTCCTACTACACGAACATCCTTGTCCTTCAGATACGCTTTCACCTCATCCAGCGTCATGATACCCTCATCCAAAAGAAACTTTCCTTCATCCAATAACGCCGTATACGCACGTGAACTACGCGCATCCAGCATTACAAACGTATGTGGATGCATACCTGCATACAACTGCAACGTACTGATGCAATATAAAGGAATATGCTTTCTGGTACATAAAACCTTAGCCACCGTCATCGCAATTCGCACACCGGTATAGCTGCCCGGACCATCCGTTATCACAACTTCATCAATATCATCCGCTTTCCAATGCGCTTCCTCCATTAACGCAATAAGCGCAGGAAATAATGTTTCACTCTGTCGTTTCCAACACTCCTGTGCAAGACTTGCCACCACGTTACCATCTTCCAGTAACACAAAGATCAAATGCTTATGCGCACTGTCCATACATAATGTTTTCATGCTAATGCCCTCTCTATCTCTTCATATGCTTTGCCAATACCCTCAATGATGAACAAACGAACTTCCTCATCAATGCGACGTATTTCGATACGCAAACGTTCTTTCGGCAATTGTTCCTCAATATAATGTGGCCATTCCACTACACAAACGCCATCATCCTCAAAAATTTCCTCAAAGCCCAGATCCTGTGAGATGCCCTCTAAACGATATGCATCAATATGATACAAAGGCATGTTTCCATAATATGTTTTCAAAATGGTAAACGTTGGCGAATTAATGACCTTCTTCACACCTAACGCCTTACCAATAGACTTTGTCAAAGTTGTCTTACCGGCGCCTAAATCGCCACTCAATGTTAATAATGAACCAGGATGCAGCAAATGCCCGATTTTTTCCCCAAGCTGTGCTGTTTCCGCTAATGAATGCACGGTAATTTCTATCATACTACTACCTCCATCTATTTTATTACAGTTATCCACCATAGATACTGTAGGTTTCTCAACCGTATCATTATAGCATATCTTTTCTGCTTAGCTATAGAATTTTGCCACAAGAATAGAAAAGTCCCGCAACTTTCAAGTTTCCTTCTCCAAAATCATAAACAAATACAGCTATATTGTTGATGCAGGTGGTACACGGAAAAGATGGTTGGAAATAAAAAGGGTGTATGAACCCTATGGAAAATAAATGATTTAAAAGCATGGAAAACGCAATTTCAACTTATAAACTACTATATAGATACTAGGTAACTACTAGATAACTATTAGAAATCACTCTATTTGCTATGAAGCCTGTCCATAAGGAATGTGTTTGCCTTTCTATCTCTATATAGAAAAAACCTGTCCTTCTCAGAACAGGTCTTCCTACCTGGCAACGTGCTATCTTTACTGGAGCTCGTCCAGCTATTGT
>NZ_CAXUBY010000059.1:0-15313 GCF_964249515.1 Eubacterium sp. 3_1_31 | reverse complement strand
GCCTACCTTCTTCATAGGAAAACCCTATGATAATTTAGAGCGTTTTTTCTTTAAACCCTACGTTAATTTAGAGCCCCTTTTTAATCATATACCCTATTCCATAGCATGTAGACGCATAGACTAGGCACGGTACGATTGCCGCCAGGAATGTTTGTAGACAATATCCCCACTGTGCTGCCATTGTTGTGTTATAGTTATTACAATAGGCACTTAATTGCTGATAGGTCGTAAATAATGTGTACCCCATATATATAATCAATAAAACGGATAACACAAAAAAATACGTATATACATTCTTTTTGTTTTTCATATAGCCTCTTTCTAATTTACTTTTTTATCAAGTTTATGTTTTTTCACCCAGTTATCAAATAATTCTTCCGTCATTCTTTGTGATTGATGAATACTATCAATACATTTTCCTCCATCGGCATAAAAAATGCCTGGTGTTTTATCAAATTCCGGAAAATATTGTTGTATGATTGCCCTATTTACATTAGGTTGTTCTTTTTCTTTTTCTAATGGCACTTCGTAGAGTACCACATGATGGTTCTGACGATATTTTTCAAATAATTCGTGGAAGTCTTCACAATACCCACACATGGATTGCGTAAAGGCAATCGTAAATTCTTGCCCTTTTTTCATCATCGATTCCATATCCGCCAAAGATATTTGAATGACTTCTCCAGCCGATTCATCTCTTTCATAACTCGTACATCCGCATAACAAAAAAGTAACCATTAGAAAAGCCAAAAATCTTTTTTTCATAATGATCCTCCAATTTAATTACTTTTAGTTACCGCACAAACATAATACCCTATATCGAATGAAATTACAAGAAAGTCATAACGAAGAAACCTGTCATGCATAGAAAAAAAGAATACTCTGTTTGTATCATTTCACGCATTTATCCTTTACCAAAAACAATTTTGATTGATCCGAAAAGGCAATACAATAGTATGATTTTTTCACTACTAACAATTTAGTTTATTATTACTTTCCATATACAACCATCTAGGTATTCACAAAATTTCCTTATTTATCAGATTTCTTTACACCACGAAAAAAAGCAAGGTATCTTTCTTCGATATCTTACTCTTTTTTCACTTAAAATTTTCAGCTTTTTATTTTCAATATTATCTTACTCCATGTTTACTCAAATTATTTTTTTATGCCTTTTCAATTTGCTTTTTACTTATCATACTGTAAAATCCCTCTTACATGCTTCATATTTACAAGTCTTTCTACTATTTTCATCTTATTTAAAGCGTATGTATTCTTATACTAAAACAGATAAATCTTAGATACCATACGGTCTGACATTACTTTATCTGCAAAGTATTTCATATTCAAGTGTTTATTCTGGATTTCAGATACTTTACAATTTGTTTAGCCTCATCATTATCTTTCTGATACTGCTCTGTTCCTACCTGTGTTTTATTTTTTGATACATAGACAGCTAAATTTCGATTATCTTTCATAATAATCTTTATACCCACAAACAAATATGGAGTTGATAATATTCCAGTAGGTAAGCCAGAGCTAGGCATTAAAGCTAAGAAGGGAGCTTGTTTCCCTTTTTTACTAGCTTTTTCATTTAAAACAACACATCTTTCTATTTCACTTAATGAATATTTTCCTTCTGTCCCATTTAATATTTGAAAAGCGTTATTCGAAAAATCTATTTTAATACTATAAAATTCTTTTATCATTTTAAATCTACATCAGACAGAGAAGGAAAAGGTTTTACTATGCGAATATCATAAGGTTCACTAGTTGATATACTTGAAATACTGTTCGCGCTACTGTAAGTTAATACTGTGTGGGCAGTAAAATAATAATTGTAAGGATATGCATTATTCATGTGCATCAACCTCCTTATATCTCTTCTATTATCATTATATGCAATAAATCTAAAAATATAAATTTTTTAAATAAAATAAATAGATAAATAAATATTCTTTAAAATTAACTGCCATTTTGAAGTTCCATTACAAAATTATCAAATAACTTATAAACGATAATGTATAGAGAAAAACCTTTATTTACTTCTAAAAAGATATATACAGTAGTCTTAATCAACTAAAAAATTTTCACTGATTTATAATTTTCATTATCAAACTCGTATCACAAATATGAAGTTCACAGAATAATCTAATTTTTGCTTTTCCATCTTCTTACGTCATGTAAACACTGACGTCTTTCATAAAACAATCTGCTTCCACCTGCATCACATAAAAAAAGGAACAGGTTTACCCCATTCCTAATAACACACGACTGATTGTTGAGAAACAATTGACGATCGCACTTCTTGCATAAAACAATGGGCCATCTAATACACCACTGACCAATACCAGTATCAATGCGAAGGATAAATACATTTCATAACGCATCAAATTGAAATAAGTTTCTTCACTAAGAACACCCATTAAAATCTTAGAACCATCAAGCGGCGGTAACGGTATCAAGTTAAAGATACCTAACCCAATGTTAATCAGTGCAGTCATATAACTCAATTGAAACAAATAATCGGCAACAGCACCTGAATAATTGCTATAGAAATTAAAACGAATCATCAAATAGCATAAGAATACACAGATAAAACCAATCAGCATATTCATCAATGGCCCAGCTAAGGCTGTCCAGATCATGCCCTCTTTTTTATTACGATAATAATAAGGATCTACTTCCACTGGTTTGGCCCATCCGAATTGAAAGAAAAGCAAACATAAAGTACCAATGGGATCCAGATGCTTTAAAGGATTTAAAGTCAAACGACCTCTTTCCTTTTGCGTATAATCACCCAGCTTATAGGATACAAACGCATGAGCAAATTCATGAAAGCTCAAAGCAATTGCCACGGCCGGTATCAGATAAATCATTTCACGCAGAAAACTATTGAAATCATAACCAAACATGATGTTTCCTCCTTCTGGTAGTATTCAATAGTATAACAGATTCATACATAAAGGTAAAGAAATGCTCTGATCCTGCGCGTAAAAGCAAAAATATCATAGATCAACCACTCTATATAAAACGTGAGTCTGTTGCCAATAAGAGCGTAATGCTATATAGAAAGCAACGATCAAACTTTGTATGGGCGATACTTTTATTATTTTATATATCCAAATTACGACGACAGCTGATATAGGTTAATGCATAATAAGCAAGATAAACGGTAAAGAACAATGCAAGTGTAATTCCTAAATACATATACATCGGTGTTGTCGCATCGGTTGTGGTAAACATAATATCCAAGCTGTTCAGTATGGGAATCATAAAGATAGCAGGCAGCAGCAACGGCAATAGGAAATACAATAGATTCTGATAATGTAAAAGACGATATAACGTTTTGCGTGATGCGCCCATTTTATGCAAAAGCGCATACTCATATTTTTGGGCTTCAAGATCACTTAATTGCTGCGTAGCTAGGATGGTACCGGCAGCACAGATGAAGATGAAAGCAGCATAGAATAAACAAAAAACAATAGTTACATAGGAAAACATGGATGTTTCCACATAGCTGCTATGCAAGCGAACACTGCTATACTCTTGTAACTGGGAATTGCTGCATCGTTCATAAAGTTGATCTTCCCAAGCACTTGGTAATTCTTTGGCACTTTGCGCTACATAATAAAAGGTATCTCCTTTTACTCCTTGCACATACACATCAGGCACAACTACAAAATACATTGTCTGTAATATTTCCTCGGTACAGACATAGCGCAGTTTCATAGGCTTTCCATTGATGGTAAACGGATGCTTGCGGCAATAACTTTCCATAAGTTCCTGCTGCTTCTTACTTACAACAAGCATGTACTCATCCTTTTCTAAAGTAGGTACTTTTTTGCCTTTTAATTGCAATAATCGCTGTACATCAGCATAGCGCATAAAGGTCGTTGTCCGATAATACATGGAATCATATGCCGTATGATCCAAAGCTTTCGCAAAGGTTTGTTTCACCTTTACATCATCCCTAAGATGTGTATAAGTTTGATACGTATGATCTTCATAAGTAAGCTTTTTTTCAGCCAAAAATCCTGCCGCCTTTTTGATATATTGCTGATGTTGGGTAATCACTTGTAAATCAAAAGGAGCTGCACTATGAATCGTCAGATCCGTTGTTTCTTTAAACTTCATGCCAAAACAAAGAAAACAAATCGTCACTAAGGTCAATAAGGATAATGTCGCCAATATGATACGATTTGAGCGTAAACGCCCTTGCAATCGTCCCAACAAAAACATCCTATTGTGTTGATACTTCAATTGTTTATGCTGATCTAAAAAATGCTGCAAGAAACCGGAGAGTCCCAAAAAGCAAGCATAAATTGATGCAATGATCAGCAAGACAGCCGGTAACAATTTTTTGGTTTCTTCAACATCACGTATTCCATTGCGCATGCCATCATAAAATAACTTTAGTCCCACGGCTGCACATAAAATTGCCCCAAGCATGTACACCAGCGTATGGAGGCGTCCTTTTTTCACTGTTTCATTTTGCTGATCCTGATACAGCAGGGTATGAATATTTACATGATGCAAGATACGATATTCTTTCACCAATTCATATGCATATAGGATAAGAAAGGCGAGGAAGGTAACACCTGCCGCTGGTATGGAAAAGCGAAAAGCAAATTGATAAGCGATGCCAAAAATATGCTGAATGATAGCTAATAAGATTTGAAAGGTAAACAAACCAAGGATACAGCCAATGCCATAAGCAAAAAGTCCCATGAAAAATTGTTCCAATAAAAACATGCGACAAACTTGTTTACGCGTCATCCCCATCAATAAATACATGCCAAATTCTCGACTGCGCTTTCGTAACATAAAATTTGCTATATAGGAAATCAACCAGCCAATCACAATAACAAGTCCCATAGATACAACCAAAATAACCTGAGCAAATGCATCCATATGCTTGCTAAGCTGTAGCACTTGTTCACTGAACGCTACTGCCATAAAAGAATACATCAACATCATAGATATGACCATCGTTAACATGAAGATGGCATATTCTTTCATACTGCGTTGTAAATTACGTAAAGTGAGTTTAACGTATAGCATGTACATCACCGCCTAACAGCATCATGACATCTAAAATCTTCTGATAAAATGATGAACGGCTATATTCTCCACGATATAGTTCATTAAAAATTTTACCGTCCTTTAAAAAGAGGATTCGTTTCGCATAAGAGGCACTGAATGCATCATGTGTAACCATCAAAATAGAAGCATGATCTTCTGTATTACGCTGTAAAAGCTGTTCCATAAATAAATAAGACGCATGGGAATCTAACGCTCCGGTTGGTTCATCTGCAAGTATTAAGGAAGGCTGATGGATCATAGCTCTGGCACAGGCACAACGCTGCCGCTGTCCTCCGCTGACTTCATATGGATATTTCAGCAATACATCTTCAATACCGAGTCGCTGCGCCATCTTTAACACTTTTTCATCAATCTGCTTTGTATCGTAATGCAATAGCGTTAAAGGAAGCGCGATATTTTCATCTATGCGCAGCGTGTTTAATAAATTTAGATCCTGAAAAATAAAGCCAAGCTGTTGTTTCCGAAAAGCAGCTAATGCTTCTTCCTTTTTCGTAGACACATTTTCATCCTGCACATAAATATCACCGCCACTTGGTGTATCGATGGTAGCTATGACATTTAATAACGTTGTCTTTCCACTGCCACTTGCCCCCATCACCGCCATAAATTCCCCTTGTTCCATAGTAAAACTAATATCATCCAAGGCTTTACATAAATTTCCGCCATTTCCATAATATTTTTCTACGTGTTCAACTCTTAATAATGTCATCTTGTTCACTCCTTTACACATTAAGTATAAAGGTTTCCCTTTTCTGTTTGTATGATGTTTCCTTACGCTGTCCTTACAAAGTTGAAAGAACTTTTATTTATGAAAGCGTAGCTGCATATCAGTAAACACGCCTGCCTTAGAACGCACCATCATTTCTATCTGCAACGCATCACACAGTCGTTTGCATAAGTATAGACCGATACCAGTCGCATGTTGATTATGCCTTCTTCCATTTTCTCCCGTAAATCCTTTTTCAAATATTCGTGTTTGATCCTGCATAGGAATACCTGCCCCATTATCCTGCACATGTAAAGTCACATAGGAAGCATCCTGGGTAATGTATAAATATAAATGTGCTTGTTCTTTTCGATACTTGACGGCATTTTCAATCAATTGGTTCAATATAAAAATAACCCACTTCTCATCGGTTGCCACAATTGCCGATGTAAAAGCAAAATGAATTTGTAAAAAAGCGCTTGTGCATAAATACTTGCACTGTAACAAAGCTTCACTGCAACAATCATACAAATCACAATACTGTATTCGTAAATCTTTTTCCACATTTTCACTGCGGGCATAAAATAATGCCTGTTCCACATAATGTTCTACCCGCTCCACTTGCTGCAGCATATCCCGTTTGCGCTTATCCTGCACATTCTCACATTGCAGCTTTAATGCCGCAATAGGCGTCTTAATTTCATGTACCCATTGTTCCACATATTCCTGATATTGCAAGCGTTCTCTTTTCACTTCACTGATTTTTTCCAACATGCTTTTATTACCAAGGCGAAGCAGGTAAGCATAAAACTGTTCCTGTGGATCTTGATCATGCCTTAAAACTTCCTGTAATAAATATTTCTGATCCAATGTCTGCGCAATTTGTTCAATCTCTTTTTTCCGCTTGCTGCGCTGTCTGCCTACTTTTATTAAATATGCGCAAACCATACATCCACTCATAACATTCAAGAATCCTAAAACTTCCCATGCTATGCCCATGCCATATAAAACACCGTCACATAACAGCATCCATAAAAACATCAGAATCAAAAAGAAAGCATGTCGCGCAAAGACTTCTCTTACATTCATATCCAATACCCCTGTCGATGTCTGGTATGAATGAACGCTTCTACACCGAGTTCCTTTAGTTTCGCACGTATTCTCGTAATATTCACACTTAATGCATTGTCATCAATAAATAGTTTATTGTCCCATAAATCATCAATCAAGTCATCACGAGCAACGATTTCTCCTTTATGACAAAACAAATTGTATAAGATGCGCAATTCATTCTTTGTCAATTCACACTCTTTGCCCTCATAAGCTAAAACACTGCGAGCAACGAAAAGATATACACCGCGATGGGTAAGAATGGTTTCGCCATGTGCATACGTGCGCTTTAAAACAGCTGCGATGCGGGCTAAAAGAATACTGATATTATATGGTTTCGTGATAAAATCATCACCGCCTAAAGTCATACTGCAAAGCTCATCCATATCCGTATTGCGACTTGTCACAAAGATGATCGGCACACCGGAAAAAGAGCGTATCTGTTTGCATAATACAAAACCATCGGTATGGGGAAGATTAATATCCAACAGAATACAGTGCGGTTCTTCACGCTGTAACAGAGATTGCATATCTTCCGTCAAATTCCACACACAGCAAGCATACCCCTGCCGCCGCAAAACCTCGGATAATTCTTTTACGATTGTTTCATCATCTTCAATGAGCAATATCTTATACATGGCACGCTTTCCTTTCTTGTTGTTACTTGTCCTAACTCATTATACACGAAAGAAAAAGATGACGGCTGTCATCTTTCAATATTGTAAGAACTATTCATACATCTCATTGACCTTATGTACCAACAAAGAAATGCCACTGGCAAACCAGGAAAGCACCGTCCAGATACAAGTTGAAACAAGAGCTCCAAACGTATCCAGATAAACATCCTTCATACTCGAAGTTCGGCCGGTATAGCGTTGATGTAGCTCATCACCAAAGGCAAAACAGAAACAGATACCGACAGTTAATAAAAAGCGCAAGGTCTTATTTACACCGAGAATGGCCAAGGTGATATAAATGCCACATGCTAAAGCAAAATAAATCGAGAAATGGGCCAGTTTACGTATATTGGAATTCCAGTCACTGCCATATGGCGAATGCATAATGACATAATACTTTATTTTTTCCGAAAGCTGCATTCCCTTCTCAGAAGATTCTAGCCTTGTCTTTACTTCTTGTTTGATTTTTTCCGTAACGATTTCACTTCGTAAATTTGATTGCGCACCATTCTCCGCTGACAGCTTGTAAATACTAAACATAACCGAACCGCTGATACCCAAAAATAACAATGCGCAGAAAATACGAATACCCATATGCTTTTTCTTTTTCATAAAGTTCATCACCTTTGCCCTATTTTAAAACAAATTCATAAGTGTGGCAACCATTAATTCCACACTTCACAAAATCTTAAGAAAGCGTTCACACAATGGTTATCTTTTTTACTTGTTTGGTTATATTATCGGGTATAAAATTTATTCTTTATTCTATGAAATTCATTGGAATCATGATATATTAGAAGAAGAGAAAGAAGAGGAATGGCTATGGATAACAGAGATTTATTTCGTCAGTTTCATATAGATGCAAGCCTTTTTTATGATGCCATCGTAAACAGTACAGATGATTACATCTATTTAGTTGACATGCAAAGCGATATATCTCTGATATCTGAAAACATGTATCTTGATTTTGATTTGCCCGGGCGTTTAGTAAAAGGACTGGTTCCTATCTGGGGTGATCTTATTGTCGATAAAGATCGTAAACGTTATGATGAATCCATTGCCCGTATGCTAAATGGAGATACTGATGAGCATAATGTAGAATATCAAATACGTAATCGCAAAGGTGAATTGATCTGGATCGTATGCCGTGGTTTATTAAAGCGTGATCAGGATGGGGCACCGTTACTGTTTGCCGGGATGATCACCCGTTTAGAGAACAAAGGAAGAATTGACCATATCACCGGTCTTTTAACTCAGAAAAGTTGTATTGATCATTTAGCCATTCTGTTGGAAAGTGGAAAACATGGCAGTATGATGTTACTGGGTCTTGATGACTTCTCACATATTAATACCTTACAAAACCATGTATTTGGCGATATTGTTTTACGTCAGTTTGCTCAGGATATTCAAAGTTTACTGCCCTATGATGCGCAGATTTATCGTTATGATGGTGATCAATTTGCTATTGTTTATGATGAAGCCGATGAAAAGAAAACCGATGAGCTTTATCAAAAACTACACGCTTACAGCAACCATCCGCATCAAAGCGATGCCGGTTCCTATTATTGCACCGTTTCAGCAGGAGTCGTTATGATTCCTGAAAATGGTAATGACTATTTAGACTTAATTAAATATGCCGTCAGTGCGTTAGAAGCCAGTAAACAGAAAGGGAAAAATACATGTACCTTTTTCAATGATGATTTAATTAAACAGAAACTGCACCAGATTGCCATCAATGAAGAATTACATCATAATGTGTTACACCAGATGCGTAATTTTTATGTAGTATATCAGCCATTGCTTCATACGAACACCATGAAAATACAAGGCAGTGAAGCTTTAATGCGTTGGAAAAGTGAAAAATTCGGCGATATTTCACCTATTGAATTTATCCCTGTTTTAGAATCCAGCGGCTTGATCATCCAAGCTGGAAAATGGATTCTGGAGCAAGCGATTGCCACTTGCAAAGAGTGGAGCAATCTTATAAAAGATTTTGTCATGAATGTTAACGTATCGTACTTACAAATATTAGAAGATGATTTCGTAGAAACCATTCGCAGCTTATTAACAAAATATGAATTGGCTCCGGAACATATTGTTATAGAATTGACTGAAAGCTATTTTGTCACCGATATGGGGCCAATACGGGAATGCTTCTCCACTTTAAGAAAAATGCATATCCGTATCGCCATGGATGACTTTGGTTCCGGTTATTCTTCCTTAGGAATGTTGACACAGGCACCTGCCGATATTGTTAAAATTGATCGTTCCTTTATCAATGCCATTCATACCAATCCGTTTAATCTCTCTTTTATCAATGCTGTCATTTCTTTATGTCACAGCATTGACATTGAAGTTACCGTAGAAGGGGTAGAAGAAAAGAACGAGTTGGATACCGTCTGTACGCTGCAAGCCGATACCATTCAAGGATTCTATGTCTCTAAACCAATTTCGAAAGCAGCCTTTCACAAACAATATATCACAGCCAAACAGTAAAAAAGCTGCATTGCACTGTAAATAAAAACAGAAATGCAGCTTTTGCTTATAATATTTTAGAACGATGCTTCAATTGCGCTATAAACTCATCTTTTTTTACCGGTGAGATAAGTATTTCTTCCTGCTCATGCGCTTCATTCACATAAGTGATATCCAAGCGATCATTTGACAAAGCCACGGAGGAATAAGATGCCTGTGTTTCTTCAATACTTGTAATCGCAAAATAATGTATTTTCTTATGACAAAAGCAGGCACTTTTGATTTCTAAATAATCTTCCTGAAATGCATACCATGTATCAAAGGTTGCCCACAGTAATAAGAAATCTATACAAAAAACAGCCAGTAACTCTATGGCATCCAGAGCGATATCCTTTTGATGTATCACCAAGCGCAGCATCATAAATGTACAAAATGCCATAAAGATCAACGCCGCTATCCAAAACGCACCTATCTTTGACTTTACTTTCATAAATATCTACCTCTTTTATAACCTATTATACGTGATTCTATTAAAAAAGAAAAGCCTTACAACCAAGAGAAAAAAGAAAGAAAGGGATGCACATGCCAGCTCTTAAAACCATCGCGAAAAAGCCTAAATGCTTGAAAATCCTATCAGTTTTTTGCATATGCCTGCTGCTTATGTTTCTATATCAAAATAACAAGACACCAAAACTTGTTTATCCGACTGAATACCAGAATATCTTAGAACATATGGAAACAGAGGATATAAAACAATATAAGAAAGACAAGGAACGATTAAAAAGCTTAATACAACAGACACAAAAAGACATTGCGCATTGTCATCAAGTAAAAAAGAAACTATCTACACTTGAAGATCAAAGCAAGGAAGCCGAGCGTGCCATGTATGATGCGATGGATAAAGCTTTGTATGTAGGAAAATTCATCTGTAAAGTCAATACTTGTCAGGGAAATCCTGATGATCCAAATTATAATGCTTTCCTTAATGCTACAAATCATCTGGTCGCTATGAAGAAACAGCTGGCAGATGCCAAAACAGCCTTAGCTAAGGCAAAAGAAGAAGCAGAGCAGCTGACACATTATAAACAATTACTACGTCATATGGAAAAGACGCTAACTCAATTGCAGAAGAAAACCAGATAAGCAATGGCATAAGCCGATGTAATACAAAGGAAAACTAGCGTGGTTTTCCTTTTTTGATGTACGCTATTTGCTAAATGAGCTTAGACTGCAGTATCACTCTTACTTAGGATAACAGCAAAGTATTTTTCTGATTAAAAGCTTACAATATGAATGATAAACTGTATCTTAAATGAAAAAGGCTAGTTGATTATGAACTGCATACATTAAAAAAAGGAGCAGATTGCTCTACTCCTTCACCTATAAGATCTTATTTTGTTTTTTCGATGATTTCAATAAAGCTGTCTGCTTTTAAGCTAGCTCCACCAATCAATGCACCATCAATATCTGGGCAAGCCATATATTCAACGATGTTGTTAGGTTTTACAGATCCACCGTACTGTACACGTACATTTTCCGCAGCTTCATCACCATACATGACACGAACCTGATCACGTACGATAGCGCAGCAGTTCTGTGCATCTTCTTTTGTAGCAGATTTGCCAGTACCGATTGCCCAGATTGGTTCATAAGCGATAACCATGTTACCAACACATTTTGGACATAAGTTAGCCAAAGAACCACTCAACTGTTCACGGATAACTTTTTCCGTTTCACCAGCATCATACTGTGCTTCTGTTTCACCAATGCAAAGAATTGGTGTGATACCTGCATCAATTAAGCGTTTTGCTTTTTTGTTTACGGTTTCATCAGTATCCCCAAACATCTGACGACGTTCAGAGTGACCAATGATACAGTGTGTAACGCCAACTTCCTGCAACATAGGTACAGAAACTTCTCCTGTGAAAGCACCTGTATCTTCAAAATGGCAGTTTTCAGCAGCTACGATTAAGTTTTTAGCACCTGCAACAGCTGTAGCTAATGCAGTATAAGGAGCGCCGATACCATAGGTAGCGTTGTCACTTGCCGCAACACCATCTACAGCTTCCATGAATTCTTTTGTTTCCTTCATGGTTTTATTCATTTTCCAGTTTCCGACAATAATTGGTTTTCTCATGATTTATTTTCTCCTCTAATGTTTTTTATTTATCACTGATAACAGCGATACCTGGCAGTTCTTTACCTTCCATGTATTCCAAAGAAGCTCCGCCACCGGTAGAAATATGAGAGAATTTTTCAGCGAATCCTAACTGGATTGCCGCTGCTGCAGAATCTCCGCCACCGATAACTGTTGTAGCTCCTGGTAATTCAGAAATTGCTGTACATACTTCCAAAGTACCCTTAGCAAATGGTTTCATTTCAAATACACCCATAGGTCCGTTCCATACAACTGTCTTAGCACCAGCTAATTCATTCTTGTACAGTTCAATAGATTTAGGTCCGATATCTAAGCCCATGTAATCTGCAGGGATGTTGTCATTGTCAGCAACAACTGTGTTTGCATCTTCTGCAAATGCATCAGCACATACATGATCAACTGGCAGGATCAATTTACCTTCAGCCTTAGCTAAATATTCTTTTGCCAATTCCAGCTTATCTTCTTCTACTAAAGATTTTCCAACATTGTAACCCTGTGCTTTCAGGAATGTATAAGCCATACCGCCACCGATCAGAACTTTGTCTGCTTTCTTCAGCAGGTTGTCAACAACAGCAATCTTATCAGATACTTTAGCACCACCGATGATTGCAACGAATGGACGTTCTGGAGTGTCAACAGCAGCACCCAGCATCTTTACTTCTTTTTCTACTAAGAAACCTAATGCGTTAGGTAAAATAGATGCAATACCAGCAGTAGAAGCATGTGCACGGTGTACGCTACCAAATGCATCTTCTACAAACAAATCACCTAAGCTAGCCCAGTATTTAGCCAATTCAGGATCATTTTTGCTTTCGCCTTTTTCATAACGAGTATTCTGAACAACAACGATTTCTCCATCGTTCAATGCTGCAACAGCATCTTCCAGTTCTTTTCCTCTTGTTACTGGTACGAAAGTAACTTTAGTATCAACCAGTTCACTTAAACGATCAGCTACACAACGCAAATCGTTTTTTGCTTTGTCTTCTTCTGTTTTTACTTTACCTAAGTGTGACATCAAGATAACTTTTGCATTGTTTTCAATCAGGTATTTAATTGTAGGTAACGCCTGAATGATACGGTTGTCATTTGTAATTTTTCCATCTTTTCTTGGAACGTTGAAGTCGCATCTTACGATAACGCGTTTTCCAGCAACATCTAAATCTTTTACAGTTCTCTTTGCCATTGTAAAATCCTCCTTATGTAACGGTCTTATTATACCACTAAGAGCCTTATTCGTAAACGTATTTTGCGAATTTGCGAATAAAATCACAATTTCTTAACAAGGGAAGATAACGCCGGTAAATTCTGAAAAATAACCACATAAATAGTATTTTTGTTAACGCTTTTATAGTATAATATGGATATCAAACATTCATAGCAAAAAATTATGGTTATAAAAAAGAGGGATGTATATGGATGAGTATAAACATAAAAAAGAGGAATTGATGAATCTGCTGGTACAGCATAGCAATGCGGATATGGATGATGAGTTTCAGCTGGCAAATGAGCTTCTGACATTAGGGGAAGCGCATAAAGATACCCATGCCATCGCCTTTGCTCACACCTTTCTAGCCGATTACCATCTGATGATTCGTGAACATGAAGCATGTCTGAAACATCTGCATATTGCATTAAACCTGGGAGAAGAATATCATTACACTGATTTATTACTACGCAACTACACCATTGCCGGTTTGTATTATAATTCTCATTTTGATGAAGTAAATGCTATTCAAAACTTATTAAATGCCTATAACTTAGCGGAGAATGAAAAAGATCTGCATCAAAAAATGGTAGTTTTAAACAATATTGCCACGATGTTTTTTCAAAAGGAAGATTATCAGGAAGCTCTGTATTATATTAAGATGGCATATCAAACCTTCTTGGATAAGAAAGCTACCATTATGACACATGCCGATTTGTTGGTTATCTTAAATCTGATACAGTTAGAAATCTTTAACGAACATTTAGATAAAGCCATAAAACGTTATCAAGAATATGCGGCGAAACTAGTATCCTTTAAAGCTTCGCCATTGTCGACACATGTCATTCGTTTATGTGAATTGTACCTTGCCAATGCCAGCAAACGTGTCGATAGTGTCAAACGAATTGCTGATTATTTCAGTGAAAGCAATCTTCATAAACATAAAAACCGGACCTATTATTTCACCTTCTACTGCGATATCTTTGCCATTCTCCTACAAATCAAAGATCAGGAACGAGCAGAAAAATATTTACAGTATATGGGAGAAATGTGTCTGGAGGATGATGTCGAACAACAGTTGCAATTGCATCGTAATTGGATTCGCTATGCGGAGTCTTTCCATTTAGAAAATGTCTTAATTAATTCCTATAAGCAATATTATATGTTACAAAAATTGGTTGAGGATATGACAAATAAGACAAAGTCAGAAAGTATGAAAGAAAAGATTAAAATGAACCAGATCATGAAAGAACGTGATCGTTTCCGGAATGAGAAAAATCAGTTAGAGGCGCAGATAAAAATTGATGGTCTCACCCGACTGTTTAATCGTTCTTATTTTAATTCCCTGGTCTGTGCGATGCATAAAAACCCGCATGTATCAACAATTGGTATCGTGGTAGCCGATGTGGATTATTTTAAAGAATTCAATGATTATTATGGTCATCATATGGGGGATAAACTGTTACAAAACGTTGCCCGCTGTATGGATGAAAACGGCGATTCGCGTTTCTTTGCTGCACGTTTTGGCGGTGATGAATTTATCACCTTATGCGTAAATATCACAAAGGAAGATATCTGTGAATACCTCGATCATATCTATGCCGAACTTGATCAAATCGGCATGGAGCATAAGATGAATAAAGCTGCTGAAAAAGCGACAATTTCCTGTGGCTTTACGATCTTTCAAAATGATGATCTATTCCGTTATGAAGATGCCCTTACCATGGCTGATGCTGCTTTATATAAAGCAAAGGCTGCCGGTAAGAATCAATATAAGCAATATTAAAAGCTCTTTAGAGCTTTCAGACTGTCGACAAACAGGGGTATTTCCAAATTTAACATCTTGGATTTACTTCTGTTTTTTTATACTTCCTTTG